>NZ_FRAY01000013.1 GCF_900142475.1 Fibrobacter sp. UWH4 | reverse complement strand
GGGCGGCGGTGCTTTAGGAATCGCGCTCGAAAAGTTCACCGGCACGGAATACGGCCTCGAAGGATTCGCCTGGGGCGTGCCGGTGGGCGCCTTCAATCTTATAGGGGCTCTTTATGAGCGGGGATAAAACTAAAAAAGAACGCGAGGCAGGGCGACAAACTCCTGCATACGGTTCAAGGCTCACGAAGTCCAAGGTAACCCAAGTGGCCAATCTCGTTCCACTAACTCAGCGCGTTCTTTATTCGTAATATACCTCTTTTTTCGGAGAAAAGGAATGATCAAGTCTAAAATTGATGACAAAAATTGCAAAATTCTGATCTTATAGGGGCTCTTTACGAGACGAGGTAAAACTAAGAAGCTTTAGGCGCCTCTCGCCTTCTTCAACAGAAACAAATTCGCTGTTTTGACATCTATATCCCGATAAAGCGGAGTCGGCCTTTATATGGTCTAAAGGGCAATTCTCCCGAATTTGACATTGCTCTTCATAAGTTATACTGCAGGGACTCTTGAAGCAGACGCCGTATTCGTTTATGTTACGGAGCCTCCGTGCTTTTATCGTGTCTAAAATATCTTGTTCGCATTCGCTATAGTCTTTCCCTGTCATGGCATCGTAATTAATCTCTGGAACACAATCCAAAGCTGGATCGTAGCAGTTTTCTTCACAAGGTTCGTCGGTGCCGTAAGCGCAGGCAATATGTTGCAATGCTGTAAAACTTAAGAGGATGGGTGCGCAATCAGACCAACAAAGGGAGCTTAACAGCAAGGTTATTTTTCTAATAAGCTTTCGCATAGACACGAATATACCTTATTTTTGAGAAAAAAATGGAGGGGGCTGGAAAATTGATGGCTAGAGGAGGCTTTTGTGCGTTTCCGAAACAAAAACTTGTCGATATCGGCAAGTTTTTGATATTTCTTGATCGAAGAAAGGCTGAAATTTGCCTATGCCGGCAAATTTTGGGATATCCTTGGCGATGCCTCACAGCCCAGGACAACTACAAGGCCCTGCTGGATTATTTCAAGATAAAGCACTGAGAGAATATTCTATTAATCTTATAGGGGCTCTTTACGAGCAAAGTTTAAACTGAAAAAATAAAAGACTCCCCGAAATTCAGGGAGTTGTTAGGGTATTTGAACACACAAGGGGGTAAGTAATGATCGCAAAGATTATTTCCTTTTGCGGAAAAAATTTGCCCAATAAGGATTCTCTTTATCGAATAAAACTTTCTGCTCTGGAGTGAAATTATGAGGATAATCTTTGAATAGAAATAAAATCGTTTTCTTGTCAAAAGAAACTGCATGAAGACCTGTTTGATCAAAATAATCGACCCACCAGACTTTATCATCCTCATTTTCCTTGTAAAATTCAAATTTGCTCGTTTCTTTGTCAACCGTGATCATGATTAACCTCGCTCTCTAATATACCATTTTACCCAAGGAAAAGCAACCCCATGTCAAAGTCTTATAAGGGCTCTCTATGAGCGGAGGTAAAAGAAAGGCTCTCAAAAATTCAGAGAATTATTGGGATGTTTCAACACGCCAAAGGAGAGATGAAATAATTAGTTTCCGTCACTAAAATAATTTGCCCAATAGGGATTTTCTTTATCAAATAAAGTTCTTTCCTCTTGGGTAAAATTCTTCGGATAATCGCCAAAAAGAAACAAAACCTTTTTCTTATCGAATGAAACAGCATGAATACCTCGCTGACCAATATAAGCAACATGCCAGATTTTATCACCTTCATGCTTCTTATAAAACTCAATTTTTCTCGTCTCTTTGTCAACCGTGATCATGATTAACCTCGCTCTCTAATATACCATTTCACCCAAGGAATTGCAATCCCATGTCAAAGTCTTATAGGGGCTCTTTATGAGCGAAGGTAAAACTCATAAACACTCAGGGGCTATAACGCTTTGTACTAACCGCCAAGTAATTTTTTCCAATAAGGATTCTCCTTATCGAATAAGGCTTTTTCCTCTTTGGTAAAATTCTTGGGATAGTCTTCAAAAACAAAAAGAATTTTTTTCTTGTCAAAAGAAACAGCGGATATTCCAATTTGACCAATATAATCAACCCACCAGATTTTATCACTATCGTCTATCTTAAAGAACTCAATCTTTCTTGTTTCTTTGTCAACCGTAATCATGATTACCCTCGCTCTCTAATATACCATTTCACCCAAGGAATTGCAATCCCATGTCAAATTTTATCAAGTCTTATAGAGGCTCTTTATGAGCCGAGTTTAAACTAAAGCCCCGAGCCGCACGCCCAAAGGAAACAATTTTCATATTTCGAACCACCATTTTTTCATTGCCACAAGAAATTCCGCATTCAACGGAATACCCGACACTTCAGGAAAAATTCAAAATTTTACTTTACTTCAAAAAGGAACAATTTTTTCACCCGAAGCTGATTTCCTAACCCCCAAGGCAAGTAAGAATATCGACCACACAGAAATTCGCCCTTATGTCCAACCTTTTTCAAAACATCCTTATCATCTTGAGTAATTGGCATAGCGGCAGTTCTCATCGAAAAAGAATAAAGTCCCTTTTCAAGAGGATTTTCTGACGTGCCAAAAAACATATCAAAAGCGCCATTTTTCACGACAGCTGATGTATCTCTATACTCCAAGCTATCAATTCTTTCATTTTGTAAGCTAGCATAAGCCCTAAAACCTTCTGGAAGATTTGTTTCTACACGGATATGTGCAATACGTTCCTTGGAAGGATAAATGCGAGGCTTAAAAGAAATGTAGGTCACCTTGCTTTCACGGGGATACTTTTTTACAGAAGCAGGTACAGGTCTAGGCTTTCCCATATTCACTTTAATCCCATCATAAAACCAAGATCCTGATTTACTTCTAAAACCAATATCTTTTACCATTGCAATCGTTTGCGCATCAATTTCACCATCAGTCAAGACATCTTCTGGGCATGTTTCCATATGAACAAGGCGCTGAATTTCTAAAATACTTTTCTTATGTTCTTCCGCAGTTTTCAACAAAGCATATGCCACAGCCCTATCCGTTCCATACTTATCTTCGTAATACTCTCGCAAATTATCGAACATTTCTGTTTCTTTCGAGATGTATGACTTTTGCCAACCGGGCTCATCATCTGCTTGAAGTTCCATTAGACTTGTTTGCCGCTGTACATTTTTTCGAATGGCGCGAACCTCATTATAGATTTTATATTCAGGCCAAGAGAAACCGTAAAAAATCATCTCTGTTATTGAGAAATGATCGGCGGTAAAAGCAAGTGTGCAAGACGTTAGCAGAAATAATAGAGACTTTTTCATAACAAAACCTCCACGTCTAAATATACATTTCATCTATGTCAAAAGGTGACAATTAAACGAAAATGTCCGATTATTTTAAAAATCAGTAAGAATACACATGAGGGCGAGTTTTTCGACCACCCCACATCAGATCAGTTTAGACACCCGAACATAAGAAAAACGATAAGTCGTTTTTTTAATAAACCCTTAGAACATCACCCGGTACGGGATCTGCTTTTCAAAGCTTCGGCCCTTGAGGTCGCGATAGGCCTTGCGGGCGGGTGCCGGAGAAACGAGGCGTACAGCACGCGGGGCAATCGCGGTCGTTCCGCTGCTGGAACTAGACTGCGGTTCAGCGGTTCCTGAGCTGGTCGAAGGGTCGCTGGAGCTGGAAACCGGGTCACCACACGGTGCTTGGTTGCAGACAACCTGCATCGGCTCAAAGATGAGATTCCCGAGAATCGCCTCGCCGGAAATTCCCGATGCCGTCAGGTACAGGTCCTTGATGCCGCGCAGGCCCATGTCGCCCGAGCATTTCGCCGCAGACCAGCCGCCACCCATGAGAGATCTATTTGACAGGTCACATGTGAAGACCGCAGTCCCGTCCTTCTTGCCGTCGCGAATCACGATCTTACCCGACGAAGCATTTTTCACCTGAAGGAAAACATTGCCGATATCCTTGAGCGAATCAAGCACAACGTTCTCGAAAATCGCGTAACCGCCGTCCTTGATGGCGAACTCGTCGTCCTTCGTGAGACGCACGCGGATGCCGTTGTCAAAGCCGTTCGTCGGAATCGTATCGCGGATAATGCGCAAGAAGTCGATGCGGTCGAGTTCCGCAAAATTTCCGTTCGGCGAAGGTTCCAGTTCGATGAAGTTGCCGCCGCGTTTGAGTTTCGCAGGCACCATCACCACAGAATTTTCGGGGAAAGTGCCCCAGGAACCCGTCGGCGGAAGCGTCACCGTCTGCGACTTGCCATTCACCGTCACCTTGTGTTCTGCAGCCGCATCGCCACCGTTCGCGTAGCGGTAACGCAGCAGGTAATCGCCCGCCTGCATAATGTTCATCGGCAGACGAATCTTGGAACCCTCGGTATTCACGTAAGCGAGGTATTCCCCGTTCGAGGCCGTATTGCTGCGGGTAATCGCGAGGTCGCCCGAAACGGCGCGGGTCAGCACGCCGTGCTCGACTTCGGCACTCAAATAACGCCCGAGGAAGGGCTGTCCCATCTCAGCCCAGTTGTCCTCGGTGAAGACGACATCACGAATGTGGATATGGTTGAACTTGTCGCCTGCGTTATCGTAATAATGATGCACAAATCGCACGCGGTTCAGGTCCTGGAAGGCCTCGCCGCCGCCCGGGCCCACATAGCGCCCGTAGCGTTCCAACAGAATCGTGCCGCCGCCGTTCGCCATGGTGTAACCCGCGCGGTCTTTGTACGGCCCAGTTACTTTGTCTGCACGGCCGTAAGCCGTCTTGTACGTTGTCTGCTCGATGTTTGCGCCCTGCTGGCAGCACTTGTCCCATGCGGTAAACAAGAAATACTGCCCGCCATGCTCAATCAGGCTCGGGCCTTCTTCGGCTCCGCCGCTCGCGCTGCTGGTACGGCGTGCAATGTTGTAGACCGTCTTGTCGTCGCTCGCCTGGTAGCCTGTCGTTGCATCTAACTTAATCAGCTGAATGCCGAGCCCGAAGGAACCGAAAGCCATCCAGTAATTGCCCTCGGTGTCACGCACAACGTCGGCATCGATGGCATTGTACTTATCCGTTCCTTCTTTGGTGTGGAAAACATGGCCATGGTCCTTCCAGCCGTAGCCATTGCTACCCGGTACAATCGAGGTCGTTGCGGTATAGCCGATGGCCGAATTGCGCACGCCGAATTCCGACACGCAGTAGTAAACGCGGTACTCGCCGTTCATGTAGAAAATATCCGGAGCCCAGATGCCCTCGGTCTTGGGCGCGTAGGTGTAGGCCCACTGCGGAACCCCGCTCACTGTAGAACGATGGTCCTTCCACGTGTAAGCATCTTCGCTTGTCCAGAGCTGCAGATTGTTGTTCGTGCTCATGAGGGCGTAGCCGTCCTCGAACCGTACCATGCTCGGGTCGTGACCGGGTTGCAAATTGTCCTTCGCGTACCAATCGGCCGCAAAGGTTGCGGTGGCACCCAAAGCCATCGCAACGCCCAACGCACCACGAAATTCCAAGCACATAAAACACTCCCTGACGGTTTACGATTAATATACCTTTTATTTTAGCGAAAGTCAATGTAATTTTTATTAAAAGTCCACAATTAAGCAAAATTTAAGATATATTTACATATTTTACATATAATAAACAAATAAAAAGTCTACATTAAGTTCTGGATCCCGCACTACGTGCAGGATGACAGAGGGTGGGACGTGCAGGATGACTGAGGGGGAACATGCAGGATGACAGAGGGGAGGACATACAGGATGACTGAGGGAGGGATGAGCAGGATGACTGGCGGCGGGATACCCCTCATCCAAAAAGATTGTATACGAAATCACACTTTTTTGCAAATAACATAAAAACAGACAATTTTCATCTTAATTTATCACAAAATTTCTATCATTGTGACATTATTTTAAGATATTAGGAGATCAAAATGAAAAAAATTATCGCTCTCGCCGTTTTCTTGATGGCATTTACCAGCGCATCCGCAGCAATCAACAGCCCCAACGTGTTCGGCGCCAGCCTCACTGAAGGTTCCGTTATCTTCCAGGGTAAAAATGCTCCCGACTATGGCGACTACAGCGCATCGTACACGCAGCTGGCCTTCGACGCCTTGATCGGATTCAATTCCCGCATCGGCCTCCATACAGGACTTGGCCTGATGCTGAACGTCGCAACATTTACCAACGGTGATGACGACACTGGCTACGGCACCCACAGCAGCGACGATGTCGATGACAACATGACCATCGGCATGGCCATCACGATTCCCGCCATGGCACGCTTCTACCTTTCCAACAGCTTCTTCATGGAAGCGGGCGCCACCTTCGATATCAACCTTTTCGAACAGTGGTACTCGGGTTACGCCGAAGAATGGGATAGCAACGACGAGCAGAAACTCCTGAACGTGGAACTCGGCGCAGGCCTCGGTTTTACTCTGGGCTTCGGTCTTGAATTCAACTTCAGGTACACCTACGGCGTGACCGATATGTACAAGCATGCCGAATGGTCCAATTCCCGCCTCAGCCTCGGCATCGGTTACTGGTTCAACTACAGGTAACCAAAACCGACAAGCGATTTTCGACCCGCTCACCCGAGCGGGTTCTTTTTTTATTTAGAACAGCGTTTTCAGACCGAAGCCTATAATTCCGTCCAAGTAATTTTCGCCGTTTCGTAACGCATAGTAAAGATTTACGCTCCAGTTGCCGCGATATTGCGTAAAGGCGACACCGTAGTCATGCTCGCGTTTCCAGCCATGACCAGGAGCAAGCGCGCGATAAAGTCCCGGCTGATAGAAAGCCTCGATCGAGAGGTCATAACCATACTGCCACAGCAACGCCACTTCGGAATACCCATAGGAACGGCTACGCACAAAGCGCACGTCCATTCCCCTAAAGCTATCCATACCGCCAAGCGCAAAGTAATCCAGTCGGTCAAGAGTCGCATCGGTCGGGAAAATGCCACCGACGGCACCGCTGAAGCGCGTCATCCAATTTCCGTAGAACGGGATATAATGAACAAGCTTCGCGCCCGCCCGCAAGAAATTGTCAAGCGAATCCGGGCGGGCCATATTCCAGACGACCGAGCCCTTAAAGCGCGTACCTGAATGGGGCAACACAAATCGGTCCAGAGAAACATAGGAGAGTTCTAGCGACGAAGTCTTGCGGTTATTGCCGACACCCAGGAAAATGCCCACATTAAAATCAAAGCCGATGTCGCGCGAAACACCTAGTTCACCATAAGCCTCGCGCGTCGAAGAATCCTCGTCGAAGTAGCCTCGAGCGACAACATCCCAGGCGGTCCCCAGAATCCACGGTTCCTTATAGGAGCCTTCCAGGCGGCGAGCTTCGTCGGAGGTGAAACCTAGCAAGAAAAGGTCGCGCGCAGTCCCGCGGATATTGTAAAGCGAAACATTCACGTTGCCTTCCCACACGTCGGTCTCACTGGAATAAGTCAGAAGCGCATACGCCTCCGAAACGGCCGCCGCCTGCATCCGGTAAACGGGAATAATGCGATTCCGGGTCGGATCACGGTACATCTGCACAGGCGCCACACGGTCGTAATAACCGATTCGGGCCAGTTTCATATCGGAGCGTTCCAGGTCCTGCTTTGATACTAAATTTCCGGTAACGATTCCCGTCTGCCTACGGAATACCTCGGGGCTGCTTCCCGACGAGTCAAGATTCTCTGGTTCCGCCCACACCCATGCCGAGCCGCGCTCCATCTGCAAATTCAGAACGCCAGCGCTATCGATACTTCCCGAAAGTTTCGCTGCCAGGAATCCGTGATTTTCGTAATAGCGCAATAGCTGATCCCGCGCGAGAGTCCAGTTTTCGCAGGGTTCCCCCACAACCGACGCCATTTGCGACTCGTCATAAGGCTCATGCACCCCCGACCACCGCACCGCCGCAACGCGGCACTCTTCCGAAGCAGAAGATGCACCAACGACGAAAAACATTGTGACAACAAAAAGGAAGCTCTTCACCATACAGGAGCCATGCCCACAAAATAAATTCCGAACTCTGAATTCCGAATTCCGCATTAGAAGTACGCCCTCGCCTCGGTGCTCAATTTCTGGAAGATATTCTCTTCGGCATCGCCAAAACGCAAAATATAAAGACAACCCATTGATAAAAAGTCATTGATATCTACCGACAGCGAAAATTCAAAACGGTAAGTTCTTCCGTCGTTGTACCCCGCCATCACCTGGTACGGAATAATGTCGCCATGGCTATCCACCTGCACCACCGAGAAATTCGCGTAGGAATTCACCTTTTTCTGCTTATGGTAACCAACACGCAAAGCGCCTTCCCACAGATTCGCGTCAAATTTTCCCACTTCATAGCCGGAGCCGTCGGTGCCTTCGCCCGTACGGTAACGGCCCAGTGGCTGCACGAAGAACCCCTGCAAGAAATCGAAACGGTATCGCAGCGAGCCATCGTAAATATTCCACTCCCATTCCTGCATCGCCGAAAGCTCGTTTTCCTGAACCAAGAGAGCACCACCGACAAAATGGTCCAGGTTGATTCGGTACCCCGCATCGAACTGATGCGAATAAGACGTCTCGTAGTACGAAATCGAAGAAAGCTTCTTATCAAACGACGCCCCCGGCTTATAGGCTAGTGACACCCCCGACGGATGTTGCCAATCAACAAGGCCTTCCACCGCCATACGCCCCGAAGTCATGCGGTGCAACTGCGAACGATTCACCGGCGGGAAATAAATCTTGCGTCCCGTCGTGTCGCTCCCCTCGCCCTCATAAGAGCCGCCAAAAGTCACATCGCGCAAAAAGCCATCTCGAATTCCCAAGGCAAGCCCCGGATTAAAACGCAATTCCATATCGAACTCCGCATCGGACGAAAGCACCGCTCCCACGGAATCGTTTCGGCCCATTCCCTCGTAAACGAAGTCGCCGTTGTCCACGCCCTCGATATAACTCGCGGTCAAACTGTCGTAGCGTACATCGCCTGTTCCCGGAGCCACAGCCTTATACACCGCCGTGTAAATCTGTTCTTCGGTCAAGCCCAACTTGTACGAAACATTTCCCTGCACCCCCAGTTCCTCGGCACCAAAACGGGAATCCAGATTGGCAAGCCAACTGTTTTTTGACTCCGAAGAATCCGTCCGCACGCGTTCATACTGCAACAGGTGCGACAAGGTGAAATAGCGGTTGTTGTAATTCGCCTCTTGCACCCAGGTCGACGCCCACAAGGAATCCGCCCATTCGTCTCCGTAGGTATCACCACGGCGTTTTGCCATACGGCCCCCCACGCTTTCGCGGATTTCTCCTCGATCAAAGAAGATGCCGAAACCGCTCGATGACTTTCCGTAAACCACCTCGTCCTGAATGCCTTCCTGATCGATTTTCGTAAAGCGCAAATCCCCCGTTCCAAAGGGGCGAACCATTCCCTGCAAGTACTCCGCATTAGCCGTTCCCTGGTAACGCTCCATTTCGCGCTCCTGCAGGCTCGATACGCGAATCAGCGAGAGCTCCCCTAAAGCATACCGGTTGCGATGCTGAACTCCGAGTTCACCCCTCGACGAATTCCAGTCCTCGTCGGCATTGCGGCGGTACCCCCACTGCGCCAAACCGAACCAGTCCCGGGCAAAGCGCGAACGCATCGCAAGTTCGTCATGCAGCAAATCGTCATCCAAGAACGAAGAATCCGCATACGCCAAATCCCAGCGGTCGCGAAGTCCGTAAAGGTTCCAATCCAAATCGGTGCCGCGGAACTGCAAGATGTCAAACCCCTTCTGCACGCGGTTTCCGTAAACAGACATCGCCAAGGGGAAATGCAGCAGATCACGCGTCGAGTCCGTCGTCACAAACCAGCGGAACGCACGCCCTTCGGGGCCACCCACCTGCGACGAGACAATGTTGGAGTCGCTCCGGTTTAACGCCAGTTCAAAGTCCGCATAGAACTGCTGGTTATGCTGCACGCGCACGCGCGCATTCATGCGTTCCGTTCGGTCGGGGCGATTGAGCGGCGGAAGCGTATCGTTACGGACAAATTCATCGCCACGGTCCGCCTTGAGCATCGCATAATCCTCGTCGGTCCACACGCCGCGTTTCAGACGGTCCACATCGTTTTCCAACTTAAATCCGGAAACATCCAGGTACAGGTTCGGGTGGCGGTAACTTGCTGCCGCACCGTACAGGGTGTAGATATTGTCATTCTCGTAGGCATCGTATTCCACGCGGATTTCGTCGTCAAAACTCGGAACCACCGCCCCCTTGAAATCGAGCATACCGCCCGCATAATTCACCAAGTAATCGCGACCGCGCGTCAGGCGAACCCCGTTCAACCACACCGTTTCGGACTGTGGCACCACCGCAATAAAATTCCCGGCCCCGTCGAGCGAATAGCCCAGCTGCTGGCCACTCACGCCATTAAAGGTAAACGTGTAGTGCTGTACCTCGTCGGTACCCACCACGCCACGCACCTGCGCATAACCTCCGCCAAAATTTCCACGCACGCCCCCCATGGCCCCCAACGAAGCGCGTTCCACCCCCGTAAATCCCATCGAGGAATCCACCCAGGTCAGGTCACCCAAGTGCAAAAAATAATGCGGAGATTCTACACGGAAATAAATCTGGTCCACTTCGCGGAGTGTCGCCGTCGTCTGGTCACCCGCGCGGCGCCCCACATCCGAAAGGAGAGCGTCCACATAGACACTGTCGGTCAACTTTCCCGTAATCGAAAGCCGCAGTTCCTGATCCACCTGCGTCCCGCCATCGCCCACGGTCACCTGCACCGTCTTGTATCCGTGAGTCTCTATGGAATCATGCCGGGAAGCAGTATCCGAATTTTGAACAAACGAATTATTCCGGGTCAAAAGGGACGGGTCCCACACCGGCAGCGAATCGACATTCATGCCGAATGCGCATACCGCAAACAAGAAAAGTCCCAACCAGAACTGCCGGGACATCGCAACTACCTGTTGCTAGGTTCGATAACAAACTGCCGCGTCGACAAGAGCTTTCGGCCCGCTACCAGATCGACGCTCCACTCGCCCGCCTTCAGCATGGCAGGGGCAATCGTCGTAAGGCACACATCCTGCGCAATGTCGCAGGCAAGTTTCTGCACGGTATCGGCACCGTTAAACCAGATATGCATCAAGGTGTCATCCTTGAGCTGCAACGCCGTAGAAACCGTGGAATAATAATAGAGGCGCATCCCCTCTTCAAAGACGCTATCGACACCGAATGGCGAACCGTTCACGATATGGCTACAGACGACACTCTGCGCAAGCGAAAGTTCCGCCTCGGCCGAATCGCGGATAGTCTCACGGCCCCAGTTGGCCACAAGGATCCAGTGAATCAAGAAACCCAAGAAAACGGCGATAACTAGAACCGTCGTCTTCCGCAAATTACGCAGCGGAGGGAGTTTCGACACCGGAGCCTCCAGAAAAGCCCTTAACGAACCAGGCGGCTAGTATTCTGCGTAAAGGCAGGCACCGCGTCGACCAGCTTTTCCACCAAAAGGCGGTTGAAGTCCTCGATACGGTTAGGCAGCTTGGAACCCGGGAAAATCTGCACCAGCAGGAGAGCCTGGTCCACCGGGGAAATATAGATGGAGCGGTTTTCTCCAGAATAGGAAACCGACTGGAAATTTTCACCGCCAAGCATCATGCCCACCTGGCGGGCCGAGTCGAACGAAGCCGTACTCAACACTGCGAGCGGAGTCGCATCAATTCCCAAGGAACCTACTTCTGCAATAATCGATCCATCACGATGGCAAAGGACAATATATTCAGCCTTCACGCTCGCCTGATAGGCAACCATCAAGCGCTGAACTTTTTCGGCATCATCAGAAAAAATGGTAAAATCGCTCATTATGCACCCTCGTTAAATTACTTCTTCTTAGGCACGTACGGACGCAATTCAATTTCGTCATCAGCATCGGCTTGGGGCTTGGCGATATCGCGACCGAAGGTCGGCATACGGGGAACCGTAGTCGCGGCACGGGGTCGACCGAAGGGCGAAGACGTGGCACCTTTCTGGAACAGACCGGCGCCGGCAGTCGAAGGCTGGGCAGGTGCACCAGGGGCGGCCGGCTGAGGCGGCTTGGCTGCAAACGAGGGCATGCGGAAAGGCGATGCGGCTGCGTGAGCGGCAGCAGGCTGGGCCGGAGCGGCGGGCTGGGTTGCCTTGACCGAGACCCCTTCCTTGGTGAGGGAAACATCGTGAACACCGGTATTACCGACATTCGCGGCAGCCTGACGGAGGAAGCCCTGCTTCACGTTAAACTTTTCAATCACCAGCATGGCAATCGTCTTCAAAGTCGTTACGACACCCTTACCGTTATGGGCAGTCGCCGGGAAGAACGGCACATTACGCGGGTTAAGTTCCGCATTCAGTTCATCAAGCGTAAACACATTGTCCATATCGCGCTTATTATACTGGAGCACGAAAGGCATATCGTCCAGGTCCATGCCATAGTCCTGCAGGTTCTGGCGCAGGTTCTGGAGGCTTTCCAGGTTTTCTGCCTGACGGGACCTCTGGGAGTCCGCCACAAAGACGATACCGTCTACACCGCGGAGCACCAACTTACGGGTACTGTTATAATAAACCTGACCGGGAACCGTATAGAGCTGGAAACGGGTCTTGAACCCCTTGATATCGCCCAAATTCAGGGGCAAAAAGTCGAAAAAGAGCGTACGGTCACCTTCAGTTGCCAGGGACACCATATCGGTACGCTTATCCTGGGGCATCTTCTGGTGGATCACCTGCAAATTGGTGGTCTTGCCACTAAGGCCCGGGCCATAGTAAACGACTTTACAACTAATTTCTCGAGTAGCAAAATTTATCGAAGACATTACGCATCCTTGATATATCTGACTCAAATTTAATAAAAAAGTAATTTTTGAGGCCACTTCAGCCTCTATTTTACCGTTCCAAATAGGAATATGCGACTCTTCGGGCCCTTTTAGGCCCTATCTACCACGTGAATCGTGCGCTGCGGGAACGGAATCGTGATATTTTCTTCGGCAAAACGCTTCTTGATCTCGGCGGTATACTTCCAGCGCAAGTTAAAATAGTCCTGCGTACGCGCCCAGGCGCGGAAGGTGACATTCACCGAACTGTCTTCCAGCGAAGATACAAAGAACTGCGGTTCAGGTTTCAGCATGAAAAGCGGCTCCCCCGCCACGACATCGCGCATGACGTCGAGCGCCTTTTCCGCGGAGTCACCGTAGTCGATGCCTACCGTAATTTCAAGCCTGCGAAGCGGATTCTTGCTGTAGTTGACAATCGGTTGCCCCCATAGGGCCGAATTCGGCGCCGAGACGAACAGACCGTCCACCGTCTTGAAGGTAGTATTGAAAAGCCCGATTCCTACAATATTCCCCTTGATGCTGCCACACTCGATGTAGTCCCCCGCCTTGAACGGCCGCAGGAACAGCAGCAAAAGTCCAGACGCAATATTCGAGAGCGTATCCTTAAGCGCAAGGCCAATCGCCAAGCTCGCCGCACCCACCATGGCCACGAGCCCCGCCGTGTTGACACCCAGCACGTGCAGAATTAGCAACAAAGTAACAATGTAGATGCAATAGGAAAAAAGCGAGTAAATCAGCGGTTTGGCCGCCTTGTCGAAACCCTTGTTTTCGGCATGGTCGATAGCCCGCCTTAAAACCACCAACAGAACCCTCGCAACCACCAAGATGACAAGCGCCATCAAGAGACGCTGCAACATAGAGTGATCCATCAAGTGGTTCACCCAGCTACCAAAATAAACTTTCAACTTATCCATCATGGGGAAAAATAGAAAAATTCGATCATTTAAATGAAAAACTCATCCTGGAACGACTGTAAGGAGAGATGGTATCCAGGTTGATAAATGAAAGGGCTGCTACTACGAGAATTTGATGCGCGGGTCTACGAGGGTGTAGAGGATATCGCTGAACAAGCGCCCCACCATAGCCATCAAGCTGCTGAGGAAGATAACTCCCATGACCACGTTGTAGTCGCGGTTCACCATGGAGTTGTAGTAGAGCAGGCCCATGCCGTCGATATCGAAGACTTTCTCGATAAGGAGGGCGCCCGCAAACATCAAGGTGCAGATTTCGGAAAGGCGCGTGGCAATGGGAATCAAGGCGTTACGGAGCGCGTGGCGAACCAGCGCCTGGTTAAAGCTCATGCCCTTGGCAAGCGCCGTGCGCATATAGTCCTTGCCGAGTTCTTCGAGCGCTGAATTTTTCATCAAGAACGTGAGGAACGCGAATTCGCTAATCATGTAGCAGAAAATCGGCAAAATCAAATGGTGGCCGAGATCCACCACTTTTTCAAAGAAGGTGAAGTCCTCGAAGTCATCGCTCGTGAGGCCGCCCAGCGGGAAAATATCCAGGTACGAGCCGCCCGCGAGGAATATAATCAGCAAGATACCGAGAGCGTAGCCCGGCATCACGTAGCCCGAGAAAATCACGCCCGAAGAAAGCGAATCAAGTTTGCTCCCGTGATGCACCGCCTTCCAGAGACCCAGCGGAATACAGACAAGGTAACTCAAGAAGAACGAAGTGATTCCAAAGAACAGCGAAATCGGGAAACGGCTCGTAATCACGTCCCACACGGGGAGCCCGTAGGTATAACTGGAACCCAAGTCCAGGTGCAGAACGTTCCAGAGCCAAGTCAGGTAACGCTTCCAGGCGGGTTGGTCAAAACCGAAGTACGCCTGGATTTGCGCAATCTGGTCGGGCGAGAGTGCCTTGGAGGCATCTACCCCGCCCTTCATGGCCGCAGCCTGTTGCGCACGCGAAATCATTTCCTCCACAGGTCCACCCGGCAACAGCTGGATAAGGATAAAGCATACTAGAGAAATCCCGATGAGAGTCGGAATCATCAAAAGTAAGCGACGGAGGATATAGGATCTCATATCAGTTGGTAGAACTTAGACCGCTTCGCTCATAGAACTTAGAGATCCTTCGACTTCGCTCAGGATGACACTTTATCTAAGCTCTAAACTCTAAGCTCTAAGTTCTAAACTATCTCATCTTGCCGGAGCGGAGGACGTCCATCATGTTAAAGGGCTTTGCGGTTCCGTTTGCAATGTGGCATGCGAGGAAGTTCACGGCGTCTACGGTGCCTTCGGCGTAAATCTTGCGGCCGCACACGTTATGCTGGAATTCAAAGTGAACCGTACCATCGGCGCTGTCGAGGCTGTAGGTGTGGAATGCGTGACCGCCGAGGTATTCTTCGGGCACGTGCATGCGTTCCATCTGTTCCTTTTCATCGCGGACCTTTTCGATATCGTCGACGGTGAAGTCAAATCCCATCTTCTGGAAGTCGCCCACCACGGCCTTCGCGGTACCGCTCGTATCGGCCTTGGTCTTCTGGTGGCTTTCTACCACGGAGAGTTTGTAGCCGCTGAATGCCGTCGGGAATTCCTTGGCCAAGAATTCAATCATCATCTGGAAAGCGACAATCTGCTTTGCCATGTTCGGGGCAATCACACTCGGGTGATTGGCATCGGCAACGAGCTTGGCGAGCGCTTCGCGGTCACCGCCGGTGGTGCCCATCACGAACGGAATTTTGTGCTTTACGTAGAAAGCGGCATTGTCGTTTACGGCCGTCGGGTGCGTGTAATCGATGCAAATGACGTTCGGGTATTTTTCGAGAACTTCTGCGATGCGAGCTTCGCGATTGCTCGGCTTCAAAAGCTGGATGGTCTTGCCGGCGACTTCGGCTTCGTTTTCAACGATAATTTCACCTGTCAGAGAATACGGGACGAGTTCGAGGCCGCGGGCCACGCAGGTTTCGGCCACAATGCGGCCCATGTTGCCCGGAATACCATTTACCATCACTTGTACAGACATAATAACTCCTAGTTTTTTGGACACAAGATAGAAAAAAAACTATATTTTGCGCCGAAAAATTATCTTCAAGGATACTCACTATGAAACGTACACATAACTGCGGCCAGCTTCGCAAGGAAGATGTTGGCCAGACCGTAACACTCGCCGGTTGGGTGGATCGCCGCCGTGACCATGGTGGTGTGATTTTCGTTGACCTCCGCGACAAGTACGGCAAGACCCAGATCGTTTTCAACCCGGACTACAACGCCGACGTGTTGAAGACTGCCGAACAGCTCCGTAACGAATACGTTATTTACGTGACTGGTAAGGTCTACGCCCGCGAAGAAGGCAACACGAACGAAAAGCTCGCCACGGGTGAAATCGAAGTCAAGGCTGACAAGCTCGAGATCCTGAACGCCGCCCTCACCTCTCCGCTCGCCATTAACGACCCGAACGAAGAATGCAAGGAAAACGACGACCTCCGCCTGCAGTACCGCTACCTGGACCTCCGCCGTCCGTGGATCCAGAAGAAGCTCCTCCTCAAGAGCCGCTTCCTCAAGGCCGTGTACGATTTCTTCTACGCTAACGGTTTTGAAAACATTGAAACTCCGTGCCTTTGCAAGTCCACTCCGGAAGGCGCCCGTGACTACCTCGTGCCGAGCCGCGTGAACCCGGGCAAGTTCTACGCCCTCCCGCAGTCTCCGCAGCAGTACAAGCAGCTCTTGATGATTGCCGGCATGGACCGCTACTTCCAGATTGCCAAGTGCTTCCGCGACGAAGACCTCCGTGCCGACCGTCAGCCGGAATTCACGCAGATCGACGTTGAAATGTCTTTCGTCAACCAGGACGAAGTGATGGAAATGTTCGACAAGTTCGTGACTGAAGTTTTGGGCAAGGTTTGGAACTTCGAACCGCCGCGTCACATCCGCCGTATGAAGTGGGCAGAAGCCATGCTCAAGTACGGGAGCGACAAGCCGGACCTCCGCTTCGACCTCGAAATTCACGACGTGTCCGAAATCGGTGCAAAGTCCAACTTTGGCGTGTTCAAGAACTGCGTTGCCGCCGGTGGCAAGATCCGCGGTATCGCTGCTAAGGGTTGCGTTGACTTTACTCGTAAGCAGATCGACAAACTCACCGCTTACGTGGGCAAGTACGGCTCCAAGGGCCTCGTGTGGATGCGCGTCAAGGAAAATGACGAAGTGGAAACGCAGGTCGGCAAGTTCTTTACAACTGAACAGTTGAATGAACTCCGCGACGCTGTCGGCGCCAAGTGCGGCGACATGATGTTCTTCATCGCAGGCCCCGAAAAGGTTGCTGCTACCGCCATGGGTCAGCTCCGCTTGGAAGTTGCCCGTATCAAGGGTCTCCGCGATCCGAAGAAGCGTGAATTTGTTTGGATTACCGAATTCCCGATGTTCGAATACAGCGACACCGAAGGGCGCTACATGGCTATGCACCACCCGTTCACCAACCCGCTTCCGGAACATCTGGACATGATGCTCGGTGGCAACCTCAAGGATTGCAACGCTGAAGCCTACGACCTTGTTCTTAACGGCGTGGAAATCGGTGGTGGTTCTATCCGTATTCACAACCCGGAAGTCCAGGAAAAGGTGTTCCGCTTGCTCGGTCTCTCCGAAGAACAGGTGAAGACCAAGTTCGGCTTCTTCGTCGATGCCTTCAAGTACGGCGCTCCTCCGCACGGCGGTCTCGCCTTCGGTCTCGACCGCGTTGTCGCTACCATGGAAGGTGAAGAATCTATCCGTGACTACATCGCGTTCCCGAAGAACACGAGCGCTTCTAGCCCGATGGACCAGTGCCCGAGCGAAGTGGACCTCCAGCAGCTGCAGGACATCCACATCTCCGTGCAGATGCCGAAGGCAGCGAAGTAGGCCGACAAAAAGCTGTGGACCCTATCGGCCTACGGCCTCCAGGGTGACATGCCATTCTGACCCCCAGGGTGAAACGTCATTCTGACCCCCAGGGTGAAACGTCATTCTGACCCCCAGGGTGAAATGTCATTCTGGAGCCTCGAAGAGGCGATAGAATCTAAAGCATTATAAGGTGCTCCGCAATTCGCGGGGCATTTTTTTCAAAATTTACCCCTAAACACATATGATTGAAAATCTTGTATGTGCGTTTTCGCTCGAAAACAATTTTTCACATTCATTTTATGAATTTATTCGCCCTGCTTTGCTAAATTGAGCAAAGACTCTTAACCCTCAATATATGGAGAAAATTCAAATGAAACTTTCTACTCGCGCTATTGCCGAAGCAATCGGCACCTTCTGGCTTGTGTTTGGCGGCTGCGGTGCAGCTGTCCTCGCATGCGGCGTCCCGACTACCGGTATCGGTTACGTGGGCGTATCGCTCGCGTTTGGCCTTACGGTGCTCACCATGGCCTACGCCATCGGTCACATTTCGGGTTGCCACTTGAACCCGGCTGTCACGCTCGGTCAGGTTGCCGGCGGTCGCTTTCCCGCTAAGGAAGCTCCGGCATACATCGTCGCCCAGGTGATTGGCGGTATCATTGCAGCAGCGCTCCTCTACGCGATTGCCTGCCCCGACCTCACCAACGCAGGCATTGGCGCATTCGCTACCAACGGCTGGTCCGATTCCCTCACCAACGGCCTGAACGCCTTTGGCGGCAAGACCTCCGGTATGCTCTCTGCATTCCTTATTGAAACCGTGCTTACGGCCATCTTCCTGTTCGTGATCATGGGCGCTACCGACGGCCGCGCACCGGCAGGCTTTGCCCCGATTGCCATCGGTCTCTGCCTCACGCTCATCCACCTCATCTCTATCCCGGTGACCAACACCTCCGTGAACCCGGCACGCTCTGCCGCTATGGCCGTGTTCGTTGGCGGCGCCGCCATCAAGCAGCTCTGGCTCTTCTGGGTAGCCCCGATTCTCGGCGGCGTGATCGGTGGCCTGTGCTACAAGTGCATCGCCGAATGCAAGTGCTGCAAGAAGTAATTCTTGTGCAAACAAAGTTTGCTCAAGGGGCAACTTCGCTGCGATAACAGAACAAAGTTTTGGCGGGTTTCGGCCCGCCTTTTTTATTATCCCAAACAGTCCTTTTTGACATTTATTTTTACACGAAAAATTGAGAAAACTCTACAAAAATCTAGTTTTTAAACATTTTATTACATAAAAATTTAAACATTTGTGATTTTCGTCATATCGGTCTAAAAAAAGCCCCCTTTTATGTAAAGATTATATAAAAAACGCTCTTTTTCAAAAAAAACATATTACTTTACCAAGCGGTGTATTGAAGATGACATTTTTTGTTGTCAGGGATGATTATTATGCAAAAAAAAGTCCTTCTTTTACCCGCCTTTGTCGGGGTTCTACTCAGCGGATGCTCGGACGATTCCTCCGATAGGAACCCAATTGACGCAAATTCCGTCCCCATTATCGGTGAACAGTCAGATTCTCTTCCAGGACTTGACCCAAATATTCCCTATGTCGATCCCGTTTCGGGCGACACGGTTGCCGTTCCCGCCACACCTCCGTTATCAAGCGGCGCCATCGCCATTCCCACAAGTTCCGCTACGGCACAGCTCCCCGTCAACCAGGATTCCACACCCGAAGTCACCCCGGCAACTTCCGTATCCTCTGCCGCTCAACCAGTTTCCTCTTCGAGCGGACTCAAGGATTACGAAGACAACCACAAGCCCAAGGAAAGTTTCCTCCCGAAGGCGGGCTTCTATTCGAACCTGACCATCGAGCCGCCCACCCCGCAAAAAGGCGGCGAAATCCGCTGCACCTTCGATGGCTCCTTCCCCACCCAGGGTTCTGAACAAATTACGCAGACCAAACAGATTACCGAGAACACGGTCATCCGCTGCTCCGAATTCGTGAACGGCCTGCCCGCCGACACCACCACGCAGACCTACTTTATCAACGAAACCGTCTCGATGCCGGTCGTGGCCCTCACCGTAAATCATCACGACATGTTCGATTCTACCGACGGACTCTACGCCACCGGCCCGCTCACCAACAACGGCGAAAGCACCTGGGATTTCGGCGGAAACGCAAACGTCACCGACAACAACAATCCTCGATGCACCGAGCCCTGCAAGGCGGCCAACTTCTGGAAAGATACAGAACTCCCCGTACATGTAGAATACTTCGAAAAAGGTAGTTCCACCACCGAGAAGACCTGGGAAATCGACGCCGGCATTTCGATTATCGGCAACTACAGCCGCTACAAGCCCAAGAAAAGCGTCGCAATCAAGATGGACAACGACAACTACGGCGACAAGGTCCTGAAATACTCGCTATTTACGACCCGCCCCGAAGCGAAGAAAATCAAGAGTTTCAACCTGCGCAACAACGGCAACCGTTTCTGGACGGACTACATTGGCGACGCCATGATGACAAGCCTGATGGAAGGCACCGACGTTGACTACCAGCGAAGCCGCCAGGTGGTGGTGTTCTACAACGGCGAATACTTCGGTATCCACGACTTGCGCGAACGACTGAACAGGAGCTACGTCGAAACGAATTACGGAATCGACTCCAAGTCCATCAACATGATCAAGATTGCAGGTTCAAACCTAGAAGCGAGCGGCACCAACGGCGCCTCTACCGGCGATTACCAGCAGCTGGTCAATGAAATTTCAAGCGCCAACTACGCAGGCGAAAACAACCAGCAGTACGAACAACTTAAGACCAAGATGAACGTGAACAGCTTTGCCCAGTACATGCTCACCGAAATGTACTTCCACAACGGCGACTGGCCAAACAACAACGTGCGCGCCTGGGGCGGCAACGGAAATCCCTTCAAGTACGTCGCCTTCGACACCGACCACGGATTCGGATTCACCCCCGGCATAGCCAACTTTGACGTGCAGAACCAGAACATGTTCGACTGGGTGCTCGGCGCCAAACAGGGCGCCACGCAGAACCCCGGCCAAGGCGGCATGTGGGGCGGATTCGGAGGCGGAAGCTGGGGCGCCACCGACAGCCGTACACCAGGAGGAATGCTCAAGAAACTTCTCGACAACCCCGACTTCAGGCGTCTGTTCATCAACAACGCCTGCATTCTGCTGAACGACTACCTGACCTACGAAAAGGTCCAAAAGACCGTACAGGCCATGATGGCGACCATTCCCTCTCAGGAACAGTCGCGCGACCAGGAGCGCTGGCCCCGCAACCAGAGCAACTTCACTTGGGACCCGAGCGGAAGCACTCTGATTGCCTACGCCAGAAACCGCAGCGAAACCGTGCGTCAAGAAATGGCCGACAGGTTCGACCTGCAAAACGAAGTCAACGTCACCATCGCCGCAAGCGGGAACGGAACGATCAAGGTCGACGGCATGAAACTGCCGAGTGCCAATTACCAAGGCAAGTTCTTCGCCGGAATGCAGATGCAGCTTGAAGCGCTTCCTGCCGCCGGAAGAATCTTCTCGGGATGGTCAGACGGTTCAACCGAAAACCCGAGACTCGTCGAAATTACGGACAATATGAATATCACCGCTCAATTCAAGTAGTGGATTACATAACCGATAACTTATTTACCGTCCCTGACTTAGTCAGGGATTTTTTATATGTGCGCAAAAGGTAAATCCGTTTGGGAACATAAAACAGGAACGCCCCCCAATAGCGCAACAAGTACCACGATACTTCCGGAAAATCGAACGGAAGCAAACGCAGCAGATGCAGCCTGTTCCTTACCCACCAGAGGAACACCCCGCCACGCTTGCGGCGGGAACGCTTGCCAAAATTGCCATCCGCCAAAATTGCCTGCAACAGCACCTGCCCTCGCCGGGCATCGGGAGAGCAAAGCAAATACTCGTCTTTTAGCCCGAGACACTCCGAAAGTACCCACATGAGAGCACCCGCCACGGGTTTTAACCCCGTTATAGCAAGGGCAATGCTGACCTCGGCCCGTTCGCATCCCAGAGAAGATCTTAGCAACACGGCATAATCCATAACCTGGCGTAAACCGATTCCATGACCGAGCAAATGCTTGCGGATATGCGAAAGTTGCATCAGCATCGAGAACTTGTTCGAAGCCACGTTGAAACCCTCGCCCACCGCCACCGGATTTTCGATTTCGTACGATAGAATTCGCTTCAGGTGTTTATTTGCAAAGGGGTTCCGGCAATCGTAGATATAGTTGAAATGCACCTCGACATCGACCCCGAAAGCCTCCCTCGGGAGAGTCACCTCGTGAGCAGAAAACTTTGCATCCTTAAGCAAACCCATCTGCGACAACAGCGAGACCACCCTGTCGCGGCCACCGGCCACCCAAATATCGACATCACCCGTCTGGCGGATGAATTTGTCCGGATAAAGACGGGAATTCGCCTGGCCCTTGAGGATAACGGACTTCGCCCCCCGCTCGGCAAAAAGCGCCGTCAACTTTTTAGACCGCTCGTAATGGGTCTGGTTCAACCCACGAATGGACTCGGCCTGGTAAAACCATTTAAGGTATAAATCCTTCGGTATCCGCTGTTCTATATCGGGATACACCCGCTGCAACCCATAAAAAATAACACCGAGGAGCGCCTGCTTGGTTGCCTGTTTATGCAATCCTAGCCACTCTTCGGTATTCAACTCGACCAACTCACCCGGTACATCGCCCAAGGCCGCCCGCAACAGGTCGAAAAATACTGCGGACAAACGATTATCGCGTACAACGCTACTACGCGTGGCGGTCCGTCCCTTTATTAAGGTTGAAACCGAACTCGTCGTCGTACTCGTCGGCATCGGAACCATCATCAAAAGGACCTGAACCAGCGAGCAGGCTCATTTCGCCACGCATATCCAAGATTGTCATCTTGGGCGCAACATATTCTTTTTTCCAAAAAACAACCTTCATCGCCTTCCCCTACTTGATGGTTACTTTCTTTCCGTTATAGAAGTAATTTCCCTTTATGGTCGGTTTCTTACTGAGCTTACGGCCCTTCATGTCGTACCAGCCCGTAGTGCTATTCGAGAACTCACCAGTATAGGTATTCAATGAATGGATTGCCGTTGTCTCACCGTTTTCATCCAAGAAGATTACGTCAATTGTAGCAGGCAAATCTTCTGCTGTCAACGAAGCCGTTACATCAGCAGCCCCCTTAGAAAGGACATTCTTCTTAGGATTATAAATCAAATAAGCTCGCAAAGGACGAATGTAGGCACCGGCTTTTCCCTTGACAAACTGGCCAGCCTGAATCTGCTTGCCATCGACTTCTTTTTCTTTCGCCGCAAAACCATAAATATAGCCCAGTTCAGAATCACCGGTTTCCCAAACCTTATAGGAATATGTTCCCGTAAATTCCCATGGACCAAAGGTATGGGCCTTGTTTCCGCCAGTCGTGGTATTCAGGGTAATCGGGTAGCAATAATTACCTAAGGAGATGTAATCCGCATGAACGCGCAAAAAATACGGAGTATTCGCTTCCGTATCGTCGACATAACTGGCAAAAATTGACCAAGTTTGAGCATTGACAATCGAATCTAATTGATAAATGCCAGCCCAAGAACTCATACAGCTATTTCTTATAGCAAAGGGGAACATGATTGTAGCCGGTTTTCCCCATACACCGGAGAAATTACGGTCGTAATAAAAGGAATCCACCACCACATCCTGGGGGATTTCGACCGTTTCCTTGGAATCGGCATCGAAAATGGCGGTCTTCTTACCATTAAGATACTTAACGGTAATGGCTCCGTATTGGCCTAGAACTTCGCCCTCTTCGGCAGCGAAAGCACAGGCAAGGCCAGCGACCAGCCCCCAAATAGCGATTTTCGTGAAAAGATTCATATTTCACCTACCAAATTTTTACATAAATATAGGTTTTTTCGCCCTATAAGTAAAGTGTGCCCCATCACTTAAACGCTTGATGGAGCTTATTTTAGGGCAATTTCGACGACAAGAGATTATTTCTGTATCCCTATCAGTAGTCAATAGCCGCATCAAAAAAAGTTAATTATGCAACTATTGTTGACATCGAAAAATTACGGGCGGGCTCTTGTCCCGCTTACAGATTTTTCGAAGTCTTATTCTCGATCGTCTTGATAGAATCCAAGAAAGCCTTTTCTACAGACGAGAGCGTCTTTTGCTGGTATTTGCGATATTCACCGGTAGCCTTTTCGACCGCCAGTTCATGTGAAACAGATCCATTGCCTTTTAGCAACTGTTCGCCACCAGCCGTCAGGATTTGATCCAAATGCTTTGACCAGTCCGCCATAGTCATCGGTTCATGGCGTTCGGCCTTGCGCTCCGCGAAATCCAGATAACCCGAAACGATTTGCCCCATGGCGCGCAATTCCCTTTCATCCAGATAATTCTTGGCAATCAACGCCTCTTGGAGAGTCGGCTTGTCCCCAGAAAAAGTCGTAAGCCCCATAAAGACCTTTTCGGCATCTGCACGGCTATAGATGACCTCCGCCGCAGTCTGCCCGTGCACGGCAAAATGCATCTTGTTCTGTACCTTCTTGAAGAACAGGACCGAAGTATCCGCCTTGGGGTCATAGTCAATACTCGTCGCGTAAATATCGAGAACCTGTCGGTAGAACACCTTCTCGCTGGCACGGATGTCGCGAATCCGCGCCAGAAGTTCTTGCCAGTAGCTGCCTCCGCCAAGATTTTTCAGGCGTTCATCGTCCATCGTAAAGCCCTTGACGATGTATTCCTTGAGGCGTTTCGTGGCCCACTGCCTGAACTGGGTGCCACGCAGGGACTTTACGCGATAGCCCACAGAAATAATGACGTCAAGGTTGTAGAAATTCACCTCGTGAGACTGCGTTTTGCCCTCAATCGCCCCATGCGGAGTGGTTATTCGGAATTTCCGAACAACCACTTTTTCGTCTAATTCCCCCTCTTTGAATACATTCTTTATATGCTCATTAATGGTCGATTTAGACTTGCTAAACAGCACGGACATCTGGTCCTGCGTAAGCCAGGCCGTCTCGTCCTCGAAACGGACCTCCACATTGATGGTCTCGTCATCGGTCTTGAAAATTACAATCTCGTCGTTCATACAGCCCCAAAAAAGACTACACATTTGTTCACTACAAAATATACACAAACGCAGGGCGGTTGTCAATAGCCGCGGCCAAAAAAGTTAATTATGCAATTATTGTTGACACCAACGGATTATGCAACAAGTAGCTGGAGACCTAGTCGACCAATTACGCAGTCAAAATCACTTGCTTTTATAGCCCTTTCCGTAATATCCGTAGCCATAACGGCCAGGTTCTTGCTCGCAATGGTTCATCACGATTGCGGCAGGCTTATCCGAGTAGCGTTTGACCCTGTCAATCGTTTCCTTGATTTCTTCTATGGAATGACGACCATAATGCAACACAAACAGTGAATAATCGACCAGCGGACAAATCAGTTCGGCATCCGTCACCAAGTTCAGGGGCGGAGTATCCACAATCACCATATCGAACTTTTGGCGAGCCTCTTTAAACAGCTTGTCCATGGCGTCACCACGCAGCAGTTCACAGGCCGCAAGCTTTGTCTTGCCCGCGTTCATCACAAACAAATTATCGTCGTGTTTAGAAACAACAGCCGTATCCAATGTTGCCAAGCCCAGCAACACATCGGCCAAGCCAAACTTAGAGCCGCTATGAATAACGCCACGGCGCATATCGGCGTCAATCAGCAGGACCTTTTTGCCGCTGGTGGCCATAGTCGCCGCCAAATTAAGCGAAACAAAACTCTTGCCCGCCCCCGGGTTAAGGCCCATCACAAGCAAGACACAGTGTTCGGGATTCGGCATCAAGAAAGTCAAGGCCGTCTGCAACGCTCGGAAAGCTTCGCAAACACCGTTATCAATATTCTGCAAAACAAACGGAGCGCCATGGTGCAAATGCCTATGCCCACGTAGAAGTCTGTTCCTCGATTGCGGAATTTTCGCAAACACGCTGAGACCCGTTTCACGCTCGATTTCGGAAGCGCTCTTGACTCCGTTCCGTAACAGATACGTTAACAAGACAAACAATACTCCTAACATAAAACCAGCAACCGCAGAAACCAACACTATTCTAGACTTATTTGGTTTACTTTGGCTCTGTTCAATCTGAGCAAAATCTACAATACGAACATTACCCACCTCACCAGCACGAACCACACGCAACTGCTGAATATTATTCAGCATATTGGTATAGACTTCATTGTTGACAGCAACTTCTTCTTGCAGACGTTTCACTTCTTGCTGGGTCAACGGCATTTTTTCAGCATTCTTCTTGAGCGCAGCCAATTCGGCACGCAACTTGCTCTGTTGTTTTACTATAGTCTGCACATTAGGATGTTCTTCCTTGAATAACCGTAATGCAGCCTGACGTTCCTGTTCCAACTGCATAATCTGGCGCTGCAACTGGCCTTCTTTATCCAAATGAGCCTTAGTCTCCCCCGTCATATCCACAGAGCCTATGCTGTAACGGTAATCAGCCAAAATCTTTTCGGCACTATCCAATTTCGCCTTTACAGCCGGTAATTGACCTTCAAGAAATTCCAAAGTTTTTTCCGCTTCGGCACTACGCATTTCCACATTCTGGCGCAAATAGGTCTTGGCAATGGTATTCAAAATGGACGCCGCGCGATCAGGATAGCGATGGCTATAACGAACAGAAATAATACCAGTTTGTTTACCACGTTCATTGACATTTAAGGACCGCATCAAGATTTGTTCTGTTTTCAACAAAGATCCCTGAAGAAGCTTAAATCGTTGTCCGACCTTAGCATCCATATAACTAACGCGTATCGTCAAGGAGTCTTCTGCATACTTCGTCTTATAAACATGGCCAACCTTGCCATTAAGCACTTCTTTTCCATCAGGAGCAACTACGGAATACGATTCATCGCTTTTCACGATAGCAGTCCACTTTCCATTACGGGCTTTTTCTGGAATAATCAAAGAATCTAAATCTAGACGGCCTTCACTATGAGTAAAACGATCCCAAAAGCCAATAGGAATCGCTTTTAGATGAAGGTGTTCAACAGAAACCACATAATTGAGTACCATCCGGCTCTTTATCAATTCAATTTCCGCATCAGCAGGGCTTGCCAAATCAAGGACGGCACCCATTTCACCTAAAGCTTTGGTTGATTTGCTACTAGCACCCTTCGTATTTACCTGCAAAAGGACATCACTTGTAAACGAAGGCCTAACCCACATTGCATAACAAGCCCCAAAAATCGTTGCCAACACAACAAAAAGGAGGATTATGAATTTTTTCCTCCATAGGAGCATCAAGAACTCCATCATGGTAATCGCGCTACCAGAAATATGGGTCGAATTACTCGAATTAGATTTGGTTTCTTTTTCTATAATCATAACAAACCTTCATTCAAAATATACAATTTTCTGCATTTTTTTTATTCATGCATGTTTTTTCACATTCAATTTGAGCATTCTAAATAGTTCAAGGAGTTCTTTTTTATAAAAAAGTACATACAACAGGTAAAAAAGCCCATAAACAAGCATCCCGATCAAATCATCTAGGAACCATGCGTTTATCACAAATAGTGCCGTAAGAAGACATTCCAAAATTCCATCTTTAAAAAAAGGCATCGGCATTTTTCGAGAAAGTAAAAATTCTCCCAAAAAAGTCCTAAATGCAAAAATCAAAAGAATTCCCAACACAGCCAATGTCAAATTTTCAAGAACAAAAACAAAGATGATTGTCAACAAGCAACTGACAATCAATGTTGCCAGATTTGACATCAGCAGCACTTTCTCCATCCGCATCGTTTTCAAATAAGTTTCAACCAGCAAACTTAATTTTCCTTCATAAAGACATAATGGGAAAAGCACCGCCATATAAACCAAACAATCTGCATATGCAGGCAACCAATAACGTAAAAAAACGTTCAAAGGATAATACAATAGTAGTCCTCCAAACATTGGGACCAAAAAACCTATTTTCAAATTTGAATATATAGAAGCATATCTAGAAGAATCAGTCCTTCGCAGTGTTGGCAAAAGTACCATCGACACAGACCGAATAAAAATCATCATTAAATTCGATATGGATAAAGTCAAAGAAATCTTACCAAAAACACTCACATTCCATTCACGCTCAATTGACCAACGCACTACACCTAAAATCAATAGACAAGCCACATTAGCAAGCATCAACTTAACACCGACACTAATATTTGTCAAAGCATCTTTAAGCGCTCCCTTCAGAGAGCCCATATGCCCCAAAACAATATCACGACAATGATAAAACGCATAAATGAGTGCAACAAATTTACCGACTAAATCAGTTCCGATAATTAGTGCAAAACTATCTTTTCTAGCAAACACAATCAACAAAGCCAAAGAACCATACACAACCCTTTCAATCATAATAAGAGTTGCATATTCCTTAATTCTATTTGTCCCCTGCAAAACATACTGCAAAAATGTCTTAGGCAAAGCAAAAAGCATTGAAACGCCGATCAAAGAATAGACAATCTGTTTTTCCGCAGATTCTACAAAGAAATTCGCCCAACAACACAAAACGGTTGCAAAAATCAATTCCATTATAACAAACATTCTGAATTGCGTTGCAAACAGAGGTTTGTTCAAATCTTTATAATACATCCCTCCATATCGCAAGTACACTCCATCAGCCCAACCAAAATGCAAGAATCCTGTATAATTGATATAGAATAAATATAACTGGAAATAGCCATAATTTTCAACACCAATATTTTTAGGAACAAAGAAAATAACCAGTACCGAAATAATAGTACAGACTATATTCGAAAAAAACGTAAATGATATATTTTTAAAGATTGGATGCATTTTTTTGATTTGTAGATTCTATAAGAACGCAAGTCTTTATCAAAACAAGAACAAATATAACCCGCTGAACCCAATGGGACATGATCGAAAAAAACTTATCATCAAAAAACTGATTCACAATCGGATCTATCAACAAACAAAGAATAACGATTGTTGCCAGATGAAATGTATCATTTTTCATAAAACGTTTATACAAAAGTCCATAAAATAAGCCCAAAAAGAATTGTACTACAAGAGCCCACCAAAGTCCAAAATCACGAGCACACCAATTAAGAGAGGTATACACATTTGACTGGACACCATTATAAGTTCTAAAAGGCAAAACGGTCGGGACAACATCCGCATTTCCAAAAAGAGCTGATTTTATCGCCCAAAAAAATCGGAATGTATACTTGCCATCAGCATATTCAGGACTTTCTGCAAACCAGTAGAAAAAATTTATTACCGGATTTATAAAATACGAGCTAAAAAGCATTTCCAATTTTTCAAGTTCTGTCATCTCGGCATAGGCATACCTAAACTTATCAAGAGATGAAAAAATAAATATTAAAAGAAAGACAATAAACGAGACTAAACCTATCGTAACAATTCTTTTATTAGAAAAACTTCTAATAAAAAACATCAAATACAAAAGAGTCAATATAATCATAAACCAATCCCCCCGCGCAGAAAAAAGGCACGTCAAAAGAACTGGGGGAAGAATCAAAAGAAATTCAAATCTATTTTTTATCGTTGGTGTACACAAATAGATGGCAAATGATATAAAAAAGATAATCCTGACAAAGTTAAAGATTATACCAATCCATGCAGGAAACAGCTCATCTTCCGACATACCTTGTCGAACAGCCTGCCATGCAGAGAATTCACTAATAGAGATGACACTATAGCATTTTGTAAAAGCAACAAATGAGAAAATATAGACTGCAAAAAAAAATAAATTTTTTAAACACAGGATTCCAATAGACATTATAATCGAGATGATTAAATGGTTCTTCCCTATAAAAATTAACTAGTCTAAATCCAAACGCAAATAGCAACGTAGCAATCAGAAAAGACGGGAGCAAGGAATTATTCAGAATAAACTCATCTTTCTTCACAAACAACGATAAATAAACTAGTAACCAAACAACACCGTATAAGAATACAGGAGTCTTTAAATTTCTGTAAATCAGAAATTCAAGTAGCAGTAAAAAAGAAACTCCCGCAATACAAAACAAAAGCATATTTAAATCGAAGCTTATTCTACAAAATTATTCAACCAATTTTTTACATCATATTCATCTATGAACTCATCACCAGGATTCACATAATCCGATTTGACAAAAACATACAATTCATCAACAGACCGTTCGCCAATGATGAACATGTTGTCCTCGCGGTAAAACGGTTCATTTTTTATAGACTTATTTGTTGTTATAATCTTTTTCTTGTTAAAAAGAGCTTCCATCAAACGCAATGTGGGACCCGACTGGTATGGGCGAAGAACTTCAAGTAAGCATCGACTTTTTGAAGAATTTTCAGCTATTTGCGCATAAGGAATTATTGGACTTTTCATTTCTTCTGGAATTTGGTCATATATCGGATGAACAATTTTCATCTTGCATTTCAAATTCTTTGCAACAATCAAATTATAAAGTTCAATTAAAGATTTTCCTCTTCCAGAATCTCCTCCGTGATAATACACATCACAATCTATGTTAGAATTCTTTTGAATCAAACTTTTAAAATAATACTGATGGTTAAATTTCATTCCATATTTTGCGCAATCAGCAGGATCAAAGGACCATATTGAACATTTTCCTTTAATCAAAGATGGTTCTAATGATATATTAACGCTATTCCAATACCAAGCAACAACATTCGCTTTAGGATTCAGCTTATTTATGTAATATGGAAGCGAAGCCACCAATTTCGACATATGAACAACAACAACATCAGCCTCGGCAACAGATTTTTTCCATTTTTTCGAATACCAAAAATGTTGAAAAGGAATATTGCTTCTTATCCAAAATCTCCGAATCATTCTAAAAAATTTTGACACCGGACGAAATATGATATGAGCATCTATATCATTTCGTCTCCATTCCAAAAGAGTCCAGTCTGTTGAAGCACATTCATACAAAATCAGAAACTTCATTTGGGCCTCACAATGTTGCGTACTAAAATCCATACAAGCATTTCAAGCATAGTCAATCTAAAAAATAATTTGGACGCGCATAACGCAAGTGGGGAAATCTTTCTGTAATTCTTCAAGAAATAATATTTACTGTTTAAAAGTCGTTTTTTTCCAACCAAAGCAGATTTCACAGAATATGAATGACTTTCTACATGATGATGCTCGTATTCAGCCTGTAAATCAACAATAGTTACATACTTTTCACAAAAACGACGATAAAGAACTTTTTCTTCTTCATACAAAAAAATAGATTCATCATAACCACCTACTTCAAAAAACTTTTCAAGATCCACAAGAAGTAGACTACCCGGTATTATATCAACTTCTACACAATCTTTTCCACAAAAGAATTCTTTATTATAATACCTTTTTTTCAACATTTTATTCAAAAAAACACTTGCAGAAAGGACATCATCTAAAGCAGATGTATAGCGCCATGCATATGTACCAAGTTTAACTTCCCTGGCTCCAACAATAGCACACATTGGATGATCTTTCATCACATGGAGCATATGTGAAACACTTTCATCATTGAAATTCACATCTGGATTTGCGATCAGGATATATTTCGCACCCAATTCTTTCGCTTTTTTAGCCCCCAAATTATTCCCATAACCGTACCCACCATTCCTTGATGACTTAACTACATGATATTTGGGATGTCCAAAAGATGCTAAATAATTCAAAGAATCATCAGTAGAATTATTCTCAACAACAACAACTTGATTTATTGAAGAATATTTGCAAATTCGTTTAGAAAGGTCCAAAGTCCTTTTGGAATCATTATAATTAACAATAATACAAGCTACATTGGACATATTTTACCTAAACGTTCAAATAAAAAGATTGTAATTCGGCAGCAGATTTTTTTATATCAAAAGATTCAATCCCATTCACATTTTCTTCATTTTGCATCGACAAGGCATATCTTGTATTTTGCATAGACATATCTACCCAAGCAAGCAAATCATCTGTAGAAATAAAATAGCAGAAATCAGTTACTTTAACAGAACTAGGAACCATATCGCTACAAATACAAGGCAATCCGGTTGCCTGAGCTTCAACAGCTACCATACCGAAGCCTTCCCACAAAGAGGGGAACAAGAAACAGTCTGCAGCATGCAATATTTCAGGAATATCATCTCGGCTTCCCAACAGCAAAACATCATCTTGCAGACAAAGTTCTTCTATTTGTGTTTGAATACTTGAATGCAAAGGTCCATCCCCAACCAATAAAAGTACCGTATTAGGATTACGCCTATGAATTTCAGCAAAGAGATTCAACAAAAAAGTATGGTTTTTTGATGGATGAAATCGACCTACATGAACATAAGTCAATTTATTTCCCAACCTCAATTTTTCACGATATTGTGCACGAGATTCTTCGTTGAACGTATATTTTTCAGTATCAATCGCATTTTTCAGAATATGATATTTAGACGATTCCACAACTTTCTTTCCAAACAGCCATTCTCCAGCTTCTTTGGAGCATCCAAAGAAATAGTCCGCCTGGTAACGCAGTGGGAACTGCATCATCTGTTTAACGAAAGAAGACAAGCCTTTTCCATTAGAGGTACTATGGCTATGAATAATCGTTTTTAGCCCAGCCTTTTTAGCAATGGGCAAATAAAGCGATGCATAACTGCGGACATGCGAATGCAGTATTTTGTACTCAGGATGATCCTTGAAGAAATTTTTCCAGATGCCTTTTAATTGGAAATAATTGATTCCTTTAAATTTGGGAAAATAATAAATTTTTCCACCAAGTTTTTCGATTTCTTCCGTATAAGCCTGACGGTGATTCGTATGCGTGATGAAAACAAACTGAACTTTGGTTTTATCGATGGCCCGATACAGGTTCATTACCATCGTTTCCGCACCGCCTCTGTCCAAGCCGCCTAAAACATGGAGAATACGAATCATTTCGTAGCCTCCATTTCTTTCATATACGCATCCACGACAATCTTGCGGTCAAATTCCTTTTCCACTTTCGCCCTGCCAGCAAGTCCCATCCGCATTTTCTGTTCGTGCGTTAAGATAAGGAACTTCTCGATTTTCTGGATAAGGTCTTCGCTATCGCGCTGTTTCACGATATAGCCGTTCACGCCATCATCTACCACTTCGCGACAGCCGCTACGGTCCGTAGTGATGATAGGGCGGGCACTGGCACAGCTTTCCAAAAGTACATTGCTAAGGCCTTCCGGGTAAAAACTCGGGTGGATGGTGCAATGCGAAATCTTATGAATTTCGCGGACATCACGGACCATGCCGTGATAGATTACAATGCCTTTTTTGATGTATTCATCCAGTTTGCCCTTGTATTCGGGCTCGCAGAAACCGCAGATGTGGAAATGTAGTTTAGATCTTTCGACTCCCCCTATCGCCTGCGGCTCCAGGGTCCGCTCAGGATGACGAGCGTCTGGCACTTCGGCAGGCTCAGCGACCTTGAAGTGTTTTGCAGCTTCCAAATACTGTTCTATGCCTTTTTCACGCATAATGCGGCTGATGAAAACGAAATGGATTCCGTCGGTTTCATCGGGATACGGGAGCGGGGCAAAGCGTTCAAGGTTTACGCCACTGCCGGGAAGCAACGAATACGCCCCTCTCACGACTTTATGCCTGAGCATAAAATCCTGGTTCGCCTGGTTCTGGAAGAACACACGTTTCGCCTTTCTCAATCCGGTTCTATAGAGAGCCAAGGTAATTTTCTGAAGGATTCCGCCATTCTCGACGGCTGTTCCGAGGCCGGTCACATTGGCGACATACGGAACCTTGCACAACTGGCAGGCTATGCCCCCATAGACATTAGGCTTGATGGTATAGGTGAATACGATATCGGGCTTTACGGACTTGATGATTGCGCAATATTTCTTGGTTAAGGCAAGGTCCGTGAGCGGGTTCGTGCCATGGCGAGAGATTTCGGTTTCTATGAAATGGCAACCCATCTGTTGCATTTCATCGATAAAATCGCCATTCGGAACAGATAAAAGGACTTCATGCTTATTTGCGAGCAACGCTTCGAGAAGTTCTCCACGGAACTTGTACAGTCCGGTTGATTTATTTGCCAGAATCAGGACTTTCATTTTTCGTCCTTTTTCGGCAAATATTCGATGTAGTAGTAGCCGTTTTCCAGTGTTTCCACAATCCTTACTTCGTTTACGGCCTTGGAAGATGCCAGCGAGGCGTAATTCTCCGGGGAAATCGTGCCGAAAACTCGCATTTCCAATGCGGAGGCAACTTTTGTGGCGGTAAGTCCCTGGAGTTTCGCGATACCCTTGCCCCTGTAGCGGAAATCTACAATTTTACCCCTAAAGCTTTTCCCGTTCATAAAGCAGCGCAAGAAGAAGTAGCCCACAATCTTTTCGCCGTCAAGCACGAGGAACGTGAGGAACGCCCTGTTCCTGATGATTTTCGAGAGGGTCTTCTCGTCGAAAGCGTGCGGTTTAAAAAATTTGAAGGCATCATCGGGCTGTTCCGCAAAAAAAGTGGCAAGTGCCGGGGCATCTGCTAGTTCAGCCAATCGCAATATATACGTTCCAGAACATTCCCGCAAAATGGCGGGAATCTTTTTCAACGCTGCCTTATGGGTCAATGCAAAGACGAGAGCATTCCCCCACTCGACCAAATTCCAAATAAAGCCGAAGCGATCACGAAGAATATGAGCTAATTTGTAAAGCATTACGCAGCCTCCCTATAGTTCATACATGGCGTTCCCGCAAAAAACTTTTTACAACTCTTTGCAAACACGTGTTTGCAAAGTTCCGGATTTTCGTTTGTAGATTTGTTCGTCAAACTGATTATAGGAACAAATTTATGAAGGTTTCTCCCAAAAGAAAGAATGTTATACGCAAGGAACCCATTCCCGCTAAACTTGTCGGACAGGCTTTCATTGATCCCACTTACGACACTGGTTTTCAGGAGCTGTTCGACAGTCCCAAGGCTCTCAAAGATTTCCTTGACGGGCTCCTTGATTTGCACGGTAACGACCAGATCAAGGAGCTCAAATACACCTTCAATTACACAAGCCGATTTCGGGTGCCTCAGAGCCGCAAAATCATCATGGATGCGTTTGCGACGACTGGCTCTGGCAGATTTTTGGACATCGAGATGCAGCGTGCAGAACACAGTTTCTTTATCGACCGAGCAGTACTGTACAAGGCGTTCCTCGTTATCAAGGGCAAGCAGCAGATGGATGCCGCAGCTGAATTCAAAGCTCTTTCCAAGGAAGAGAAGGAGTACAGGCGTTACCAGCTCCCAGAATGTATCTCCATCTGGATTTGCAACTTTGATTTGCCCGAACTTTGCGGAAAATACATTGACGAATGGGCAATTTACAGCCGTAACTCGATGGAAAATAGAATAAAAGAACCTGTTTTCGCTAAAAATAAGTATATTATTGTCAGTCTTGCGAATTACAACAAGTCCGCAAGCGAGGTCAAGACGGCAACGGATGCCTGGCTGTACTTGCTCAAGAACGCCGGCACCGAAAACGAGATTCCCACCTTTGGGAATAGCGCTATCGAGGATGCCTTGGAACGAATCCGTATTGACAACTTGGACGACGAAACCTTGAAAGCTATGGAGCACGAAATGGTTACTAAAGAAGAAATCGAATGCCGCCTGGCTGGAGCCAAAATTGAGACTCGTTTCGAAATGGTGGATGCTATGCTTTCTAGAAACTATTCCGAAGAAGAAATTTCTATTATTTCTGGTGTATCCAAGGAAGAAATTCTCAAGCGCAAGGCACTCTTGACTAAGTGATTCAAGATTCATTCGTTTGATATTTCTCGCACGCACACCCTTATTCAAGGGTGTTTTTTTTTGCAAAACTCCAACGCATCACCCCGCCTCCGCAATAAGCTTTTTGGCTTCTTCTTGGCCGCGGTCGTATTCTTCGCGGGTAATGCGCCCGCTTGCCAGCAGGTAATCGCCGAGGTCGGTGGCGGTATCGCAATTTTCTTCGGTGATGTCGGAACGCTTGATGAACGCCTTGTTGAGCGTGGTGAGGATGATTTTCACATCGCCCCAGAAAGTGATTTTCTTGATGTATTCAAGGTCGTAGGCGATCTTGGTTTCCCAGGTCACGGCGTTGCGGCCGTTAATCTGGGCAAGTCCACTCAGGCCCTGCCGTACGGTGTGGCGTTTGCGCTGTTCCGGGGTCATAAAGACCATGTCGCGCACGAGTTGCGGGCGCGGGCCGATTACCGCCATGTCGCCCTTTAAAATGTTGAAGAGTTCGGGGAGTTCGTCAAGGCTTGTGCTGCGCAGGAATTTTCCGTATGCAGTCAGGCGAACATCGTCAGGGAGCAGCTTGCCGTTGGCGTCCTTCTCGTTGGTCATGGTGCGGAACTTGACGAGCCTGAAGATTTTTTCATCTTTACCGGGGCGGGGCTGCGTAAAGAACGGATTGCCCTTCATTTTGTAGGCGCCCACTACCGTCAAAAAAAGGAGCAAAGGACTCAGGCAACAAATGGCCGCCAGGGCACAGCAAAAATCTAAGAAACGCTTAAAGAACTTTTGATACATTAAGCCTCTTTGGATCCTTCGCTTCGCTCAGGATGACATTTAGGATGTTTCAGGCAATGGGCGTACATTAGGAATTAATATAAAAAAAACTTTTTCTTAAAGGTTCTCCATCCTGGATTCCGTCGCCCTATCGGGCTCCAGAATGACGGCAGCCACAAAACTCAGATTTTTGATGCGGCGAAGCATTCGCGGATTGCAGCGATGATAGCGTCTTGCTGGTCGGGGGTCATCTTGTTGTCGCTCGGGAGGCAGAGACCGCGGGCAAAGATATCGGCACCCACGTCTATTCCTGCGGCGGTCACGAAGGAATGTTCCCTGTATACGGGCTGCATGTGCATCGGTTTCCAAATGGGTCGACCTTCAGCGTTCATTTCGGTCAGGACCGCGAGAATCTTTTCGGGCGAAACACGCTTCACAGCCGACTCATCAATCAGCATACAGCTGAGCCAGTAATTCGGCACGGAATTTGCAGCATCGTAGGGATTCATGGTCACCGGGAGTCCGGCAAACCCGGCCTTGTAGCGTTCATAAATGGCCTTTTTCTGCGCGATGTGCTCTTCAAGATACGGAATCTGCCCGCGTACCACGCCCGCAATCACATTGCTCATACGGTAGTTGTAGCCAATTTCTTCGTGTTCGTACCACGGTCTGGGTTCGCGGCTCTGGGTACTCCACTTGCGTACCTGCGCGGCATCTTTTTCGGAGTCGGTCAGGAACATTCCACCGCTGCTGCCGGTAATAATCTTGTTGCCGTTAAAACTGATGGCAGAATAGTCGCCAAAGGTTCCCGTCTGTTTCCCCTTATAGGTCGCACCGAGACTTTCGGCGGCATCTTCTATCAAAAGCGCCTTGTGACGGTCGCATATTGCGCGGATTTCGTCCACTTTCGCCGGAGTTCCATACAAATGAACGAGTACTACCAAACGCACTTCGGGATATTTTTCAAAAGCGTTTTCCAACGCCACGGGATCCATATTCCAGGTATCGCGTTCGGAATCAACGAACACAGCCTCGCCATTTTCGTAAGCAACTGGATTCAGGGTCGCCGCAAAGGTCATGTCACTGCAAAAGACCTTGTGCCCCGAAAGAGAACCCTTCCCCGCCGGAGCGCGACCGTAAAGGGCCTCCCCCGCCAGGCGTGTACACAGGTGGAGAGCCGCCGTTCCTGCGCCCAAGGCAACCGCATACTTGCAACCGACCTTTTCGGCCACCAACCTTTCGACCTCGTCGATATTCTTGCCGACGGTACTCATCCAGTTGGTGGAATAAGCCTCTTGCATGTACTTGAGTTCATCGCCATGCATCGTGGGGCTTGCAAGCCATACCTTTTTCTCAAAGCGCATACGACTCTCCTACTTATTCGTCCATATAGAACGGCACCAGTTCCACACGACGGTTCTTGGCACGCCCTTTCTTGGTCTTGTTGTCGGCAATCGGTTTGTGCGGACCATATCCAACAGCACGCAGCCTATTGACCTTGATGCCCTTTCGAATCATGTAGTCGACTACCGACTGGGCTCGTCCTTGAGACAGATTCTCATTGTATTCGGTGTCACCGACGTTATCGGTATGTCCTTGGATTTCAAGATTCACATCGGCAAACTTTTGCATCAAGTAGACAATGTCGTCAAGCGTTCCATAGCTTGGCTTCGTCAAAATCGTGGAGCCGCTCTTAAAATTAATACCCGTCTTAAGTTTATCAAGGTCTTCTTTCTTGTTTACGGGGCAACCATCCTTGTTCACCTTTACACCTCGCACCGAATTGGGGCACTTATCCAGGTAATCCGGAATGCTATCCTTGTCGGTGTCCATGGGGCAACCAGTCGTATCTACAGGAGCATTCTTCGGTGTGAGCGGACACTGATCGCGTCCATCGGCTACGCCGTCCTTGTCTTCGTCCTTGTCGCAACCCTGAGAATCAACTCCCGTATTGGGGCGCGTATTCGGGCACATGTCCTTATAGTTGGGAACACCGTCCTGGTCAAAATCCAACGGGCAACCGTCACGACCAACAGTGGCGCCCTGTTCTGTATCGGGGCACTGGTCGCGCAAATCTTCGACACCGTCCTTGTCAAAGTCCTTCACGCATCCCATAGAATCGACCTCGACTCCGGCCTCGGTATTGGGGCACATGTCAAGAGAATCAATAATGCCATCTCCGTCGGCATCCTTGATAGAATCCGTCACCACGACCGTATCGACCTTGAACAACGTGTCAACCTTCACCAAGGTATCTACGCGGGGCAGGCCCTGCGGACATTCCCTTTCGGCCAAGGCATCGGCAAAGCCGAATTTCCAAGTCAGCACCCCCGTCAAGGCATAGGTTACCGTGGGTGTATAGCCGTAGGTCTTATGATACCCCTTCTGATCGGTATAGCCAATCGTGTAGGCATCGGTATTCTTCATTTCCTTTTCTGTATTGTAACGGTTGCGGAGCATACGGACCGACAGGTCGATACCGCCCGCCAATTCGATATTCCACGGCAAATGGAGCCTGAGGCCCGGCGTCAGGAGCATCGGGTCTTCCATGATGTCGATCGGCATGCCGTTATCTTCGACACGGAATTCGCCACTGAATTCAACAAACGGGGTCGCCCACGAGAAAACATCCCAGTCAAGGCCCGTTCCATAAACTACGGTATTCGCACCTTCGTCAGCGTATACAAAGCCGATATTGGCGTTCCAGCGCACCGGAATATTCACTTTCGAGAGGTCTACTGTCGTAATCGCGTTCATCCCGACAACCACTTCGTCCGCCGTAAACGGATGCGTTTCTCCGTTTCCGCGAATATACCACGCATGACGCGGGCGGACACCCGCAGAACGCACGCCTATCGGCAAATACAGTTCAAATTGCCCCGCAAGGGTGAAAACACTCGAATCGCCAAAGGGCGCACGCGCCTTCGCCCACAAGGCCAAGTCGCCTTGCCTGATTTTACTGGCGGCATCCCAATAACCATCGGCATAGGCCATGTCGTAGTTGATATTGAGCGCGGCACCGATATCCACATATTCCGTAAGGCCTATTCCGCCAAAAAAGTTACCCGTGGCCGAAAGCTTGTAATGATGGAAATGATTTTCTTCGCCATCATTATAATAAATACCCCCACGCGAAAGCGCCCAAGGGTCAAGTGTGATATTACCACCGGTACCAGCAATGATTTGCCCCGTTCCCAGAGTTCTTGTATTAATCTGGTGAATACCGTCGGAGCCGCCCATCAAACCTGTCTGGGCGAAACAGACTACCGCAACCACCAAAATCAAAGAGCTTAAAAAACGTATTTTCATTGTTTTTATCCTATAGACCTAACCTCTAGAAGGAGCGACAAAGTTAGAAATTGCCTTGGAGTTATATTGTTCCGGCGTGGTAAATGTCGGTACGATTTCGTGGAGTGCACGAATCGCCTCGGCATCATCGTTCTTTTCCGCCGAATTTTTCAAATTCCAAAGTTGCTTGATAAAGTGATCGCCGTCGATTTCGAGCTGTTTGCCGATAAAAATAAGCTTGTTACGCGTCTTTTCGAGGCCTTCTTCGTTCATCAGCAGTTCTTCGCGAATTTTCTCGCCGGGCCGAAGTCCGGTAAACTTGATCTCGACATCGGTGTAGGGCACCTTTCCGTACATGCGGATCAGGTTTTCGGCCAAGGTTACAATCTTTACCGGCTGCCCCATATCGAGAACAAAGATTTCGCCACCCTTCGCGATGCTCGCCGCTTCCATCACCAGGCTCACCGCTTCGGGGATGGTCATAAAGTAGCGTATGATATCGGGATGCGTCACCGTCACGGGCTTGCCCTGCTCAATTTGCTTTTTGAACAAAGGAATCACGGAGCCGTTACTACCGAGAACGTTCCCGAAACGGGTACATACAAATTCAGCCGTACTCGCCTTTTGCTGCGCCAGGTACTGTACGATCATTTCGCAGCAGCGCTTGGAGGCACCCATCACGTTCGTCGGGTTCACCGCCTTGTCGGTGCTGATCATCACAAACTTCTGGACCTTATTGAACAGCGAAAGGAAGGCTACATTGAAGGTTCCCATCACGTTGTTCTTAATCGCTTCCATCGGGCTACTTTCCATCAGGGGCACATGCTTGTGAGCCGCCGCATGGAACACGACATCCGGTTTGTAGGTCTTGAAAATATGATTCATGCGCTGGTAGTCACGCACACTTGCAATCAGCGTCACCAGGTTCAGGGAGCCGCCGTATTCCATCACCATTTCTTGCTGGATTTCGTAGGCGTTATTTTCGTAAATATCGACAATGATCAGCTGTTTGGGGGAGTATTTCGCAATCTGTCGTACAAGTTCGCTGCCGATAGAGCCACCGCCACCCGTAACCATGCAGACTTTGCCCTCGATAAAGTCACGGATATCCTTGTTGTCGAACTTGACCGGTTCACGCCCTAAAAGGTCTTCTACGTTGATGTCGCGGATCTGGCTTGCAAAGCTTCGTCCCGAATCATTGTACATGGAATCGCCGAGGGCAGAACCGATGAACGGAAGTACCTTTACCGGGAGCCCCGTCTTGTTGCAAATTCCAAGAATGACGCGGCGATCCTTGGGCGGGCAGCTGGGAATGGCGAAAATAATTTGTTCAATATTTTCGATTTTTGCGATTTTTCCGATATCAGCCGTGCCTCCGGCTACGAGAATTCCACAAAAACGACGACCGATTTTACTGCGGTCGTCATCAATAACGCATACGGGCAAAATCTTGGAACGGCTCCCGCGTTTTCCACCCTCACCCGATTCGCCCAAGCCGCGATTTGCAATTTCGGTCATGAGCAGTTTTCCGGCGCGTCCCGCTCCGATAATCATCGTACGCTTGTAGGCGGCATCCTTGCGACCGGTTTCGACGAGGGTAGCGAAAGCATCCTTGATCAAGTAGCGGAATGCACATACTCCCGCCACCGAAAGAGCGCAGGTCAACAGAGAAAAGCGGCAGTACACCGTATAGGTAAATATGTAATACAGTCCGACAGCAACGACATATCCCGTCACGACACCCTTGACGCAATTCAGGTAATCGTTGCGGTCAAAATAGCGTCAGAGTCTGTTATAAGCCCCAAACAGCAAAAGGGTCGCAAAGCAACAGATAACACAAGTTGACAAGAAGGCAAACAAGTCGGGGCGACCGATACGCGCTGCATATACGGGAATCGGGAAGTTGGCGAGCAACCCCGCCACCACGATAATAAATGCATCCGAAAGCGCAAGCAAGCGCTTGCGAAGTCGGAAATTAGTAAACAGGCCCCTAATTTTTTTCATATTTCCAAACCAAGTTGCGTAAAATTAGTTTTTTTAGCCATTTTGAAAACTTTTTTTTCTTATTTTGGATACGAATGAATTCATTTAGCTATATTTAGTGCGTATTTTTTAACCCGGCCCGTGCATATACTGTTGACGGGCTAAATCAAAAGGAAAAAACAATGGCTGACAATCTGTCCGTCCTCGGCAAGGCCCGCAAGGCCTACCAGCCGAAACTCCCCGCCGCTCTCCGCGACGGCGCTCTCAAGGTCACTCTCAACAAGGGTAAGGCAACCGAATCCGTGCGCGACCAGGCCAAGATCAAGGCTCTGTTCCCGAACACCTACGGTGCACCGTACATTTCCATGAAGAAGGCTACCAAGGCTGCTGCCGGTAAGGCTCTGAACGTGGGCGTGGTGCTCTCCGGTGGCCAGGCTCCTGGTGGACACAACGTGATCGCGGGTATCTTCGACGGTATCAAGAGCATCAGCAAGAATTCCAAGCTCCTCGGCTTCCTCGGCGGTCCGTCCGGCCTCGAAAACGGCAAGTTCATCGTGATCAACGAAAAGATCATGGACTCCTACCGCAACACTGGTGGATTCGACATCATCCAGTCCGGCCGTACCAAGCTCGAAACTGAAGAACAGTTCAAGAAGTGCATGGCTGTCGCCAAGGCTCAGAAGCTCGACGCTATCGTGATCATCGGTGGTGACGACTCCAACACCAACGCTGCCGTTCTCGGTGAATACTTCCAGGCCAACGGCGCAAGCTGCGTTGTTTGCGGCTGCCCGAAGACCATCGACGGCGACCTCAAGAACGAATACATCGAAACCTCCTTCGGTTTCGACACTGCCGTCAAGACCTACTCCGAACTCATCGGCAACATCATGCGCGATGCCAACTCCGCTCAGAAGTACTGGCACTTCATCAAGCTCATGGGCCGTAGCGCTTCTCACATCGCTCTCGAAGCCGCTCTCCAGACCCACCCGAACATCTGCTTGATCTCTGAAGAAGTCAAGGCCAAGAAGATGAAGCTGAAGCAGGTCATCAAGTACGTGGCTGACATCGTCGCTGCCCGTGCTGCTGACGGCAAGAACTTCGGCGTCAGCCTGATTCCGGAAGGCCTCCTCGAATTCATCCCGGATGTCGGCGTGCTCATTTCTGAACTCTCCGAAGCCCTCGCCCACCACGAAAAGGAAGTCGAAGGCCTCGACACCGCCGCCAAGGTTGAAAAGCTCTGCAACTGGATTTCCAAGGCTTCTGCCGAAGTCCTCAAGAGCCTCCCCGCCACCACTCAGGGTCAGCTGATGCTCGACCGCGACAGCCACGGCAACGTGCAGGTTTCCCTCATCGAAACCGAAAAGCTCGTCATCGAAATGGTGAAGAAGGAACTCAAGAGCCGCAAGAACTTCAAGGGCAAGTTCAGCGCCCTCAACCACTTCTTCGGTTACGAAGGCCGCTGCGCCGCTCCGTCGAACTTCGACGCCGACTACTGCTACAGCCTCGGTTACACCGCCTCCGTGCTCGCCTTCAACAAGATGAACGGCTACATGAGTTCTGTGCGTGACCTCACGAAGGGTATCGAAAAGTGGACTGCCGGTGGCATTCCTATCACCATGATGATGAACATCGAACGTCGTCACGGTGCCGACAAGCCGGTGATCCAGAAGGCTCTCGTGGAACTCGACGGTGCTCCGTTCAAGTTCTTCGCCAAGAACCGCGAAGTTTGGGCTAAGACTGAATCCTACACCTACCCGGGTCCGATCCAGTACTGGGGTCCCAGCGAAGTTTGCGACGTCACGAACTTCACGATCAAGCTCGAACGCGGCGCCCTTAAAGTCAAGTAAGCGATAAACATCGTCTTGAATTTCGATCCCTGCAGTTCTCTGCAGGGATTTTTTTTGTTTAAGATCAACATATTATAGTTTAATTCATATAAATTTCACAAATTTGTAAACAATTCATATAAAGTTTCCAATTTGAAACAAATTTTTCTATCTTGTGCCGTCAAGAAAACAATGTCGTTTTCTAAAAAAATCCCCATTAGGAGGACTTTACCATGAAAAAATTTGCAGCGCTTCTCCTCTGCGCAGCTTCCCTCTCCCTCATTGGTTGCGGTGGCAAGGCCGGCCTCAAGAATATCGACCCGACTT
>NZ_FRAY01000012.1 GCF_900142475.1 Fibrobacter sp. UWH4 | reverse complement strand
ATTGCGGCGGTCAGAGTGGTCTTGCCGTGGTCAACGTGGCCGATGGTGCCGATGTTGCAGTGCGGCTTGCTTCTGTCAAAATGTTCTTTTGCCATGATTCTATCTCCAATTAGTGAGAGCCCAGATCGGGAGTCGGACCCGAGACCTCTTCCTTACCAAGGAAGTGCTCTACCACTGAGCTACCTGGGCTTAATCGCCTGCTGAAGCACTCTCTGCTTCAGCAGGCGTTTTATCGTGGGCCGTCGTGGTTTCGAACCACGGTAGGCGTAAGCCAACGGATTTACAGTCCGTCCCCTTTAACCACTCGGGCAACGACCCATTATGTCGAGCCAAAGATAGGAATCGAACCTACGACCGGCTGATTACAAATCAGCTGCTCTACCAGCTGAGCTACTTTGGCGTATCCTATTTTCATTACTGTAGATAGGAGTGAGCCAAATTTAATAAGATTTCCCCCGTCTTGTCAACGAAAAACCGCATTTTTTTCAAAAAAAAATCAAATTTTTCAAATTTTATGTACACACAATGCACAAAAGAGTGTTTATAGATTGTTGATAAAGTTCAAAACTCCTAAAAAAGGCCCTCTCCCTACCGGAGAAGGCCTCAATACTAATAAAACTTCCCTATCTGGTATTACTCGAAATCCTCGAACCACATTTCCTCAAGAGTGAGGTTTCCACTCAAGAGGGCCGGGCACATGCCGTCCCTATAGAAAGAAACAATCGATTCCAGCGGAGCACCTTCCGTAAGCTCCGTCGAGGTAATCGTCGCACCGTCGCAAACGACATTCACCGATTCCGCATCAGACTTGTAAGCATCGCATACAGCCTGCAAGGTCGCCGCGTCAACACCGGTATAGGATTCCGTGATAGTGATGTAATCGCCCCTGTACTCGCCCACGACAGTCACCGTCCTACTCGGGAAGACGACTTTCTGGGTCACGATATTTCCCGCGACATCGACATCGCAAGAAACCGCCCGCTCCGCGGAAACATCCCCCGGGGTTGCACTAAACTTATCAGCCACTTTCTGCATTTCTTCGCGGAAATCATCGCAGCTTTTCTTCAGACCCTCGACTATTTCCTGAATCAACTCATCATCCAGAGGACGCGCAGCGTCTTTCGAAATACTGCGATCCACACTGACGCGGTCTTCGGAACACACGACATAGTCGGCACCGAACCTGTCCTTCATACATTCGCACGCATCGTCAACCACCATCAAGTATCCCCCCGACATACGCTCGTCTACCAAGACACGATAAGACCCGTCTGCATTCCAGGTTCCCGATTCTTCCACTCTAATCGTCGAGCCGAACGCTTCCGCGCTGGCAATCTTAGTCACCGACGAGGACGTCGCATAGACATCGCAACGCCCCGTCACGTTCCCTTGTTTTATAGGGGCGCTGTACTTTGTTGCACCATACGGGGAACCGCCGTCCGACGAGGTCGAAGAATCGCAAGCGACGAGAGCCCCTGCAACAGCAAACGCAGACACATACTTGAGGGTATTTTTCATTTGTTCTCCTTTTTCTGGCAATTTGTATGAATAATGTAATAAACAGAATCAAAAAAACAAGGTTCGCATCGAGTTTTCACCCCTTTTTTATATATTTAGGCCATGGAAATTTGCACATTCAAGCACACCGCGCGGATTGACGTCCGCTACGCAGAAACCGACCAGATGGGAATCGTCCACCACGCCGTTTATCCCGTATGGTTTGAACAGGCCCGCACCGAGTTTTTTCGCGCCGTAGGCGCAGGTTACGCCGAAATGGAAGCCGAGGGCTTTGCCGCTCCAGTTCTGGAACTCTCCGTGCGCTACAGACAACCTACCCACTACGGGGAATTCGTGGATATCGAGACGACCATGGTCCGCGAAGGGAGCCTCAAGTTCCGCTTTGAATACAAGGCTTACGTGAACGGGACGCTCTGCACCACGGGATCATCGCTGCACTGCATGACCAAGGGCGGCCGTCCCACCCGCGAACTACCGAGTGGATTTAGCAAACTTGAATTTGTGACCGAATAACAAAAAGGAATGAGAACAAATGAAATTCACCAAGCTCGCATTGCTTACTTTACCGTTTGCCTTTTGGGCATGTGACGGATCCTCTTCGGGAACAGGTTCCCTAGGCGCGTCCTCCACTATGGGCGGCTACTACGGGGAATTGGTTCACGAACGTAGCGCTACCTTAGATGACTTTTTAAATAAGGAATGCAAAGTCTACGCGACCGATTCTAAAGTCGTTTTTGTGGGCACAGCCAGCGCCGAAGGAATGGACCCCTACATCAGCTTTTCCGAAATTGACATTTCAGGAAAAATGAAACTCAGGGACGAGTTTCACACAACAGAACCCTTATTTGAAGAAGTGATACAGGGGCAATGCGCCGTAATAAAGCAGTCTTACTCCAGCCTCGATAATCCTCACGTCTCGTGCTCGGACACAGCGATAATCGCCACCGCCGAAAGCAACGTCAAGAGGACCCTTGACGAAATCAAGACCTACGTGAACAACGTATGCGACAACTACATCAAGCAGGTAGAAAGCGGCTCCTACGAAAAAGCCCAGTCCTGCACAGTCGACTACGCAGGGAACATTGCCTACCTAAGTGCTCTTTACGCAAGCAAGGCGGCCACCGTCAAGGCGACCTACCTTGAGGGCGGAATGGTCCTTTGGGAAGAAACCTATGTAGGAGTCGACTCAGACTTGTTCCTTCAGGCATGCGAAAGCCATCGCGGCAAGGAAGGCATCTCCAATGTCAGCTGCGAAGGAAATACGCTTACGTATACAGAAACCGGGATAGACGTAACCTTCGAAAAATTCATCTCGGCATTGAATTTCAGCTGCTTCGTGGTCCGTCACGGACTGATTCCTTTAGAGAACATGATGTTCGAAGAATAAGTCAAGCGACTCACCTTGACAGAATAAGCCTCGACCCATAAGGTCGGGGTTTTCGTTTATGCATTTTTCCGTAAAAATCGTCACAGGTGCAATATATTTTTTTGCTATAAAAGTATTTTGTTGTTCGATTTGTATAAAATAAGATATATTTGGATTGTTGCCCTTGAGGTAAAGGAGTGATTATGAAACAGACAAAATTTATTCTTCCCGCCGTTGTGCTTTCTGCAGCGGGTTTCGCCATGGCTGCGGGCAGTCTCTGGAATATGGATGTCGATGCTTACCAGGTCCAGATGCCGGATGATCCCATTACCTGCAACAAGACTACTGACGACTACACTGCAGCTTGCTACAGTAACAACGCCGGTTGGTGGTATGCCTATTCCAGCGGCAACGAGAACGAGGTGGTATCGTTTGATCCCATTACGAAAAACGATGACGGAACCTACAAGTTGATTATGGCCGATGACGACGGCGACATTATTCCCGACGGAAACCTTGTTAAAGATGTCGGCCTTGTTGTGACCATGTCTGCTGCAGGCGGAACTCTTTCTGCCCCTGCAATTGCCGGTATTGGTTTTGACTGGAAGAAACTCAAAACCGAAATCGATATTTCTGTAAGCCACGACGGTTACTGTATTCTTTACCAGTGGACCAGTCCTACGCCTCTCCAGATGGAACTTTCCTGGGACGAAGATGCCAACGGTTACGATACCTGGTATGCAGAGCTCCCTATGGGATATAAATCCCTTGACTTTGCTTGGTCCGACTTCAAACAGAACGGCTGGGACAAGAAACCGATTACCATCGCCATGGAAAAGTCCGTCGGTTTGAAGATTCGCCTGAGGAATTCGAGTACCACAGAAGTCAAGGGAACCTTCACCCTGGTTGAGCTCGGTTGGAAAGACGAATGTTCTATAATCAGTACTGATTATTTAAAAACAGCAAGGGCAAATTCCGCCAAGGCGACCCTTACGAACCGTACGCTTTCTTTCAGCGGCATCCGTGGTGATTCCAGCGTAGAAATCGTAAACCTCCAGGGTCAAGTCATGCTGAAAGGTTCGACCGCATCGGCAATGGACCTTTCCCGCCTCGATGCGGGCGTGTACATGGTGCGCATTGCAGGCTCCATGAATCTTGCGCAGAAGATTCTGCTTAAGTAACTACTTTTTAAATTTCAAATGAAAAGGCGCCGGATTTTCCGGTGCTTTTTTTGATAGACTTGACAAACTCCCTAATTTTAGTGTATATTTGTGCAGTGCAGGATTAGGCCAGGCCTCCCCTGCGAAGGAATTCACACGTTTTAGTATATTTGAATTATGGACCAGCCGCTCGCCGAAAGATTACGCCCCAGGAACCTCGATGAGTTTTTAGGCCAGAACAAGATTCTGGGCGAGCAGAGCCTGTTGCGCAAGAGTCTTGAAAACGACAGCGTGCCGAGCATGATTTTCTGGGGCCCGCCGGGCTGCGGAAAGACGAGCCTCGCCCACGTGATCCGCCAGCATACCAAGAAGGCGTTTGTGGCACTTTCGGCGGTGGCCAGCGGCGTGAAAGAAGTCAAGGAAGTCTTGGCGGATGCCCGCAAGATGAAGGCGATGTTCAAGGACACAATCCTCTTTATCGACGAAATCCACCGGTTCAACAAGGGGCAGCAGGATGCGCTGTTGGGTGCCGTCGAGGACGGCACGGTGACGCTCATAGGCGCCACCACCGAGAACCCGGGGTTCGAGGTCAACAGCGCCTTGCTTAGCCGCTGCCAGCTGATTTTATTTGCGCCCTTGAGCAAAGAAGATTTGCGCACGCTGATTTTTAGCGCACTCCGCGACCATCCGCGTGGGCTTCAACTGAAGGACGTGGAAGTCGAAGAAGCCGTTGTAGACAAGTTAATCGCACAGTCCGATGGAGACGCAAGATTCCTGCTGAATCAAATCGAATGGATCGGCAAGAATCTTGGCGACAAGAAAGTCATCGACGAAAAGCTCCTCGAAGAGTTCCAGTACAAAAAGCCCCTGCGTTACGACAAGGGCGGCGAAGAGCATTACAATTTAATTTCTGCCTTGCATAAGTCCGTTCGCGGCTCGGATCCCGACGCGGCTCTTTACTGGCTGCACCGTATGCTGCAAGGTGGAGAAGACCCGCGATTCATTCTGCGCAGACTCATGCGCATGAGCATGGAAGACATCGGCCTTGCCGACCCGAACGCATTGCTACTTGCCACGAGTGCACGCGAAGCCTACGACTTCATGGGAATCCCCGAAGGACTCATCGCCCTCGACGAGCTCGCCATTTACCTTTCGCTTGCTCCCAAGAGCAACAGCGTGGAACTGGCGGGAATGAAAGCCGACCAAATCGTGAAGCAGACAGGCACGCTCCCTGTACCTCGCGCCTTCCGCAATTCCGTCACGAAGGTCGGCGAAAAGTTGGGCTACGGAATCGACTACCAGTACGATCACGACAGCCCCGGCGCTTACTCCGCCCAGGAACATTTGCCCAAGCAGCTCGAAGGCGTCGAAATTTATGCGCCCAAGCCCTACGGCAAGGAAAAACAACTCGGCGAAAGACTCGCGCAATTAAAACAGATTAAGCGGGAAAAGAATCAGAAGTAACATGCCGACGCTGGTCCTGAAACAAGTTCAGGGAAACCAGCAGTATGAAACGCTGCGCTTAGTCGCGATGATTGCGTTCGTAGATCTGGTCGATCGCGGCCCCGATGGGACTGTGCTGCACCTTGTCGATTGCCTTCAGGCTCTTTTCCTCGGCACCATCCAAAAAGTTCATTACCTTGTTGAAGATGCGGTCGCAGCCCGCCTCCCACGAGGGCGTGATGTTTTCGATGTAGTTGACGGCACTCTCCAGCATGTCGCCCACCTTCTTGTGAAATCTTTCGGTCGCATCAGGGAAAATGTCATGGGCGATGTCATAGATGTCGTCGAGGATGCTTGACGATTCTTCGGTTTCAAATTCGATTTCTTCTTTCTTAGCCATAACGGCCTCCTTTGTTTTTTGAATAAATCTAGCCTCGGGCGGGGCTTGCTCAAACAGACATTATTTTTTTGTTCTACAGGCAGGAACTTTTACGAGAATGGACTTTGGCGAAAACGACCGAAATTCGCAATTTTTTTTATAAAGCGGCCCATTTTCTGGAACTTTCGTTTTTAGGGCGCTGGGGTTCCTCTTTGGCGTTTTGAAATGTATCTTTATGACATGATTAATGTATCGCAGAAAATAAAAGTCGCCGTATCGCACCTGCTGCGTTCGCAAATGGAACTCGACGCCGAAGATTACGGACTCAAGAGCCTGAGCGACCTGTGCAACAGGATACTCGCCCGCTATGCGGAATTTGCGCCGCCCGACCCGACCAAAATCGGCGCCGACGATACTTTGTACAAAAACGTGCCGCCGCTGCAGTTCTCGCTGAACCAGGCAGGCGAAAGCTTTGCGAACTTCGCGAATTCATTTAACAAGAACGCGGGCACCAAAATCGCGACCCTCTGCCGCTACTATTTCGAATGCTACGTGAACATGCCCCGCGGCAAGCGCGAATGCTTCATTTTTCGCAACGAACTGGACAAGTTGACCGCCGCCGCGGAGTCCCGCACCAATGTTTCACTCACCTACCGCGGAGAACGAAAGTGCGTTTCGCCCTGCTTCTTGGCGTTCTCGCCGTCGCAGGTGCGGGCATACGTGGTGGTGTGCGACGACAAAGTAGACTGCACCGCTGCCGGTGCGCGATTCCATTCACTGCGGCTCTGCCACATCCGGGGAGTCGCTCCCGATACCGCAAGCAAGGCGTTCCACTGCGAAAACTTTGAACTCTCGCACCAGGCGGAAATGTTCCGCGAACACTTCGACCCGTTTTTGTGTTACGGACAAAGTGTCAAAGTAAAACTCACCGAAGAAGGCGCCAAACGCTACAACAAGCTCACCACCAACCGCCCGAAAGTGATCGCCAAAGTTGGCGAAAGCGGATCAGCGCAAGCTGCCGCAACCGCCGAGGTAAACAGCGCCGGCACCTACACCTTCGAATGCTCCGAGAAACTCGCAAAGGTGTATTTTCCGCAATTCCTAAGCGACGCCGATGTCCTCGCCCCGCGTGAACTGCGCCTCTGGTTCAAAGAAGAGTTCGAGAAGGCTGCGGGGGTGTATAAGGGCATTTAACATTTTGTATACTACAAAATGTTAAATGGATTTCGTTATTCCGCATCCTTAATCAGACGGACAGACGCATAAGCCGGATAATCCTCGTCATCGATTTCGTCACAGCCGTCTTCGAAACGCACACACGTATAGAATTTTTCGCGACCAATCGCATGGCTTATCGGGTCAACCGTTTTTTCGACACACCAAAAATAAGCCGAAAAATCAATTAAATCAAAATCTCCGTTTTCACAACGCATTCCACCTGCGACCATAGAAAAGCCGTACTTGTCAGAGCTTGACTCGATCCATTCCTCCGAGGCAATAACGCTCAAAACGTCCTTGCAACGGGAATCCTTCTTTGCAAAGCGGACCATCGTCTCCCATTCCTTTTTGCTCGGCAAGTGCCAACCCTCGGGAACCGCTTCCTTCAAGCCTTTTTCGCTATATAGATAACCGTATTTGTCAAAATACTGGTAATCCTCATCGTAGGCGACGCAGTCGTCTGAATCCAGCTCGAATTTCAGATTCTCGGCCAACCAGACCTGGTTGCCGATTTTGCAGGTCTTGTATTCGGTACCGTCGCGCGTGTCAACGAATGTACCCATTTCGGCGGCGGTTCTCTTTGCAGTCTTTTCCCCCTCGGCCTGGGGCTGGGCGGTTTTCTTGGCCATAACCATAATGGACATAAGCTTTCCTTTTTAAGTGATTTACCTTTTGCTATAAGGCAAATCTAGGTAAAAAGGGATGCTTCAGGAACGATTTTTAAATTAAGCCATTTTTCTGGAACTTTTGAGGATATGTAAAAGTTCCAGTTTAGAACGGATTCTTAAAACATCAGTCGAATATAATTTTGGGCAATATCGTAGAATTGCTTAAAAAACTCTCTAAGTCCAATTGAACCTCGTTATGGTTCAACCATTTTAAACCATCTTTATACCCAAGATCAATTAACTCATTCACAAACGATTGTTCAAATTTTATCGTTCCATCTATAAAATCGCCCAAATGTTTAGATGGAACAATTTTAGCAGTATGGAAACCTTTTTTTGTCTTTTGAATGCAATCATTATTGTTTTTAAATTCTAATTCCAGCGTAATGATTAGATCAAGCGGCAACCTTTGCAGAGGAGCTTTAGGGGCATTGTCATATTCATCGCTTTCATAGTCAAACAAAAAATTTAGAACTCCGCCACCACCATCATTATATTCTTTCCCCCGAATATTTACAGAAGAATATATTACGGGAATAGCCGCGGATGCCAATAAAATATCTGTTATTTCTTTTGGCGACCAATCATCTTTGGAATTAATCGCGAAATATTCAGGGCAAGATTTTTCAATGGAATGTGCACAAACAAAAATAGGAAGCCAAAGATTTCGCCTATTTAAGTTCAGATGGTGTTCTATCAATTCTTGTAACCCATCCTGCAAACAAAATCCATCTTCTTTTGAAGATATTCCTAACAATTCCATAATTGTAGTTGCAGAAAAATTGTAACATGTCCAAAAAGCTGTTGGCAGGCCCTTCATAATAATGTTAAAAAGATCGGGGTGCAAAAGTCTCCAGGAGTCTATTTCATTCCAAGCACATGTCGCTTTTTTTATATCTCCTTGAGCATATAGACAAGCGTTTAGTGCACCAACAGAAGTGCCTGATACAACTTTCGCTCTATACCCTTTTTCCTCAAATGCCTTCCATACACCTAATTGCCAAGCGCCCTTTGCACCACCACCTGAAAAAACAAATCCGAAATTATTCAGCATCATCTTTTTCCGGCTCCTGCACAACTAAACGAATTTCTACTCGGCGGTTTTCCGCAGCTTCAGGATTTTTTTTTATCTTTAACTTATCGGAAGCATAACCGACTACAGCAATTCTCTGGGCAATCTCTTTATCATTGTCTACAGCATTCAAAATGGCCTTGCGCGCTTCTCTGGCTCGACCAGCAGAAAGGCTATAATTGTCATCAAAAAGGGCGCATTTTGCTTTAATGTCCGTAGATATATTTTTTACAGGCAAAATGTCCGTATGTCCTTCTATATACACTCGAATATTCGGGTATTCTTTCATCTTCTTTGATAAGATTGGTGCAATTTTTTGCGTGAGTATTGAATCCATTTTTTCACTCAAACATGCACTTCCGCGCTCAAACGCAGCATCTTTTAAAGTAAGGCCTCTATCAGTCACTTCAACATTTTGTGTACCTTTATCCAAACTATCACTAATTTCTTTTATCGCATAGAAGATACCTTTTTTTTGGTTTAATTCTGCCTGTGCAGACATTACCATCGTCCGAACAACCATAACAACCAGCATCAACATGATTACTGCAGAAACTCCAGCCATCAAGTCGGAGATAGAAACGAATGGATTTGGTTTTTCACGCATAAAACTTTTTATTTACCAGCCTTTTCGTGTCCTAGAGCTATAGATTGCGTTGATTTATTTCTTGAATCAGTTGATTGCATTGCATTTTTCAAGGAAACATCAATATATTCATTTATTTTATTCAAAGGTATTTGATCAATGACGTCTTTCAGCATAATATTGGAAGAGGCAATGCTAACCAAACGATCACAAATTTCTTCTCTTATCTTGGCCATTTCATCCTTTGATGTTTTTGCTTGACGACCTATATCTTTTGTCATTCTCGAAATGTCCATCATAATATCGCCCAATTCTGTCCTGAAAGTACTTAATGTTGAGTTTAAAGAGTTTTGTCCATCTTCTGTTTTCTTTGACATTTTCTCAACTGCGTTTCGGATGTCAACACCAGCACGTTCCATTATTTGGCCACTAGCATTTATGCTATTTACAAATTTAGTCTGAATATTGTCTAAAGTTGTTTGAACTGCCGGTGTGAAATTTTCAACGGATTTTTTCAATGATGAAGATGCCTCGCTCATTTCCTTGGCAGAATCTGCAACAGAGTTAAATGAGCTAATCATTGTCTGGTTCAATTCCTTTAATGCATCAGCGGTTTCTGCAGTATCATCCGCAACAGCCTTTAAACTCCTTTTAGCCGATTCAAAGCCTTTAGATATAGTTTCTTTCATAGATTCTCCCAGACTTTTATTAATCGTCAACAAAGAATCGTTAATATGACGCATCCCTTCATTCAACACATTTATCAGCACTTCTTTCAAGTCATTTCCCAAACTTTTGGACACATTATTCAATGCACCAATTATGGGTTCGGTTTCATCCATTTTTTTCTTTGCAAGCAACGCATTACATTTTTCTATGCAAAATTTTAACCTTTTCCCATCTGTGCCAAATTTGCTGTGCCATGCAGAGAATAGGAAAAAGAAGATTATTCCATATATGGAGGACTTAAATAATGCACCCATCTTGTCAAGCATTTCCGTCATACCAGCCAATATCGGCTTCATTTGCCCTATCATATCCGCATTTGGCTGCAATGACAAAGCCGGACTGTTGAGAATGCCCGCCGCCTCATTCAAAGAGAGCCCAATACCTAAAAATGTACCTAGTAAGCCAATAATCAAAAGCATACTAGGTAATGCATTTGCAAATTTTTCTATTGGTGTAGCGATAGCTTCTGACAACTCAAAAACAGAGCCATGTTCCACATTCAAATCATCCATTGTGGTATCTTGCGTCTTGCCAATCCAATTAAATTCCCATGATTCTATAAATTTCAAGCATTTCTTTCTTGCCTTGAAATGAATGATTAGCATAGTTCCGAAAGACAATACTACAATTACACGCAAAAAATCTTTTCAATACCATTTTGAGGGATGAGAAATTCAATACACTCGTTCATTATGCAACCCCGACAACGACATTTACAATTTCTTCAGCTCGTTTTGCAGCAGCTATTTTGAAAATATTTGAGAAATCTTGAATCAACATCCTTTCTTCGGTAGAGAGATCCTCCCAATTTTTTCCACCTTCCATACACTGCAGAATCGCATTAGCAACATTTTCAATCTGGTTCTTTATAGCTTCAACAAGCCTATTCAAGTCTACACGCCCTTCAAGTGCAGAACGTAGGGCATCATCACCTTCGTAAACCAAAAGCATTCCTTCAGCAGCTTCAATATAACATTGCCTATGATTAATGGATTTTTTCAACAATTCCCGTTCGTTTGCAAGAGCTTCTAGCTTCTCAACCAATTCCTTATAACGCGCTTCCTTCTTTTCATCCATCCTACCAAATTTACGATATTCCTCTAAAGTTTCCTTGTCTATTTCTATATCGCATATCGTATCAGATATTTCTTCTTCTTTCTTTCTATCCAACTCCAAGTCTGCAGCCCATTGCTTTACCATTTCATCAAACACAATCGCAAGAATTGGCTTTCCAAACATAGATTCAACTATATCGCCAAATTTATTCGCTTCAGTTTCAGAAACTTCCCGTCCAACAATCAAATTCTCTGTAAATTTTAACACAAACGCATCTTCGCTTGTAAAATCCGAGGCTTTCAATTCATGAGCGTTCCATTTTTTCTGCATTTGTTCTAGTATCCTACTTGCCGCACGAAGTTGCAAATAACTATCCATATAGCTAACATCATTTTCCTTTATCTTTTCAGCAACCTTAGACACTAATATCTTGTGGTGTAGAAGAATCTTGCAAACGAGAAGTTCTTCTCTCTGTCGATTCGTCATTTCTTCTCGTTCTGCCTCCTCTACTTTTTTTCTAGCAGCCTCGGCTTCCTTGATCTCAGCCCAATCCTTCAGTTTTTCACCGATGCGACCAACTATAGGCAACCATTTTTCTGCCAACGATCCGACAGCTCTTAAAAGAGGAGATTTATCTAATGCTAAAAGGCCCTGTGCCGCAGAAGCCAAATAAGGACCTATTCCAGGTATTTCAGCTAACTTACTGCCAAATTCTTCCAACCAGGGCTTTATTCTAGGCCAAACCTCCTTTACTGTTTTAATAACCTTTTCCCCTACTTCAGCGACTTTAGTTAAGACGGTTCCAACAACTTTAACCGCCTTGACAGCAAAAGTTTTTACGCCATTCCATATGTTTCCGAAGAATCCCATTATGTACTCCGATTATTTATTGGTTGAATTTTCATTTGAAATCTTTGCACCGAGCATTTTCAAAGCAGCTCGATTCTCTTCCTGTCGAGAGCTGCCTATTTCCATTCCTACGGAATAGTTCTGCGTTCTGACATCTTGAATAGCGGAATCAAAATCCGTCCAAGAGACTTTGATTTCGTCATCTCCACATCGATGGATTGCTTTGGGTAGCGCGAGGCGCATACAGGTTCGAATATCTCGTCCAGAAAAACCACCTGAATTGTCGGCCAACTTAGACAGTAACGATTCGCGTTCGTCCCCTAAGGGAATGCCCGAAACAAGGAACTTGTCCCAAATATGGCGACGACCGTCTGCATCAGGAAGTTCAAAACACACATGCTGTGTTATTCGGCTTACAAAAGCTTTATCGTAGTTTCTCTCAAAATTTGTTGCAAATATGACAATTCCTTCAAATCGCTCTAATTCTATAAGTAACGTGGAGCGTAAAGAATTGACTTCGTTATCAATGCCTTGCGTAACATTAGAAAGTCTTGCTCCAAGAAGTGTGTCAGCTTCATCAAAAAAAAGTACAGCATCTTTTTTCTGTGCAAATTCAAAAGCCAATTGGATATTCTGTGCCGTTTCTCCCATAAATTTGCTTTCGACATCAGACATGCCAAGACAGAGCATTTCTTTTCCAAGCGTTCCGGCCAAGGCTTCGGCAGTCAATGTTTTTCCAGTACCAGGCTTACCATAAAAATTCAAAATAGTCCCCGCTCCATCGGGATCAGCACTTTTGAAATTCCATTCTAGATAGATTTTTTTGTAGTTCTTAATTTTAGAAAGAGCTTCATCTATCTGTATCTTTGCCTTTGGCATTAAATACACATCTCCAAGAGTGAATCTTGGATGTTGTAGGACAAAAGTTTTTTCTTTCGGTCGGTCCATCATATCCTTGTCTTTCCGTAAAGAAAGTTTTCTAGTTTCTGCTTGTGCACAAAAAGGGCATTTCTTTCCTTCGATTTCTGCAAGATAATTACAAGTTGATTCCATATCTTTGGATGGATTATTTCGGTCATATCCACCCGCAGAACCGACCCATTTCCCTCCACACTTAGGACAGGAATATTCTTGCGTTTTCTTTTTTTTGAAACTAAATACCATCGGTGGATTAGCGTTAAAATTTGTGAAACAAGCTCTATTTCTTTTTTGAGCCTTTACAAAGCATATTTTTTGTCTCTGAATAAAACATTTATTCTAGCACCTTTCTAAAAAAATACAAAATCTCTACAATTATCAATATGACCTATATTAACAAAATATATAAAAAACTCATTCCAACTTGGAATACACATTTTTAAAGCATGAATTCATTTTTTGATAAAAGTTCCACTTTCTGGAACTTGGATTTTTTGTGTATTTGAATCCGGCCATAGCCGAGGTATATTTATCCTCCCTACCAAAGGATTCTTATGAACAGCGAAAACGAAGCGATAAAGTATTGCCCATTTTGCAAGAACCAAGTAAAGAAATCTCTTGACGACATCCGTAGCGACATCAACAAGTTCCTGTCGCCTTATTTTGACTTGTACGGAGACGACATTATTACCGATATTCTTGATGACGAGATTATTCAGAGAAAACCCGCAATGTCTGCGTTGCACATTGAACAAGGCTTATTTGAGGACCCGCGCGATGGCGAGCTCTACGAGACGGTCACTATCGATGGCAGGGAATGGTTTGCCGAGAACTTGCGATTCCATTGCAGAAATAGCGTCGTTCTCGACGACAACAACATTTATCAAGGCACTTTCGGTCTACTGTACACTTACCACGACGCCAAGAAATACATTCCCGAGGGGTGGCGGCTGCCCACGATCGAAGATTGGGATTCCCTGATTAATTTTGCCGATGAAATCACGTGCAATTCCACCAGGTCGCTTATGCATAAAGACGGCTGGAAAGGCACCGACGGTGTGTACCCTATTGACAATTTCGGTTTCGGAATTTATGCCGCAGGCTATGTCGACATCCTTGGAGAATCCGTCTATGTTGCAGAATCGAGAGATTCCGAGGTGACGTGTTTCTGGGCCGACAGTTCAACGGATTGCGATAGCGAAGGCCACCACGCTGTCAATAGTTTGTCTTTGAGCAAGCACGGGTGGGAAAAGAATTACCGCGCCCCGGATTACAAGTTCTCCGTCCGGTTGGTGCGAGAAAAGTAAGAACGTTCCATCCCTCGCCTCTTGCTTTTCCCACGCAAGTATTGTATATTACTCCCTGTAAATTCCGACAATCCTGCTGACTCCGAGAAAATGACGCTGAGGGCGTCCGTATCATAGTCTCAGTCATCGTTTCAAGCAAGCTTAAAACTGCGACTTTCGACTCAGTACTATTCAGGGCAGGAAGTTTCACTATCTGCTTGAGGTCGTTACTCTTTGCGCAGTTGACCACTTCGCAAATTGCGACAGTTGCCCTGCAGGGAACCGGCCCTGTGGCTATCAACGTAGAGCACCGTCTGGCGTGCATTATTCGCCTGACGTAAAACAATCAGTCATTTAACTGGTTTGCGAGCGGCAACCGTCTGGTGCCGCAGGTGTTCTACGTCCCAGCATTTTCCGTTTGCAAGCCAAAACCAAAAAACTTTCGAACGGAGATTATGATGATTCGTAAACCCCATGATTCCTTCTTTCGCTGGCTATTTGCCATAGCAGCCCATCTTCATTCATTGCTCAAACTTGCTGAAAAATTCAACTGCGAAATCGCCGAATTTCTCAAGGCGGTGAACCTCGATACGCTGGTGCGTATTCCCGACTCGTATTCGGAGGTGGATGATACTGGCGAGGCGGATCTCGCCTTCCGCGTGAACGTCTCCACGGGGGCGCCCCTGATTGTTGGCGTTTTGTTGGAACACAAGTCCGGACGCGATTCGAATGTCTTTGAACAGATTGCCGATTACGTGCATTCCGTTATGAGGATTTACGACAAGACGCGTGCGTACAGCGGAATCCCGACAATGACTATCATCATTTACAATGGCCCCACTAATTGGAACCCCCTCGATAAGCTCGAAGACGGGTATCCCGAATTCTTCCGCGGTAGGGTTCTGCCTTTCCGGTGTGCATTCGTGAATGTGGCAGACATTCCCGATAGCGCATGTTTCGCGTGCGACGATATCGCGACGGGGATGGGCGTTATCGCAATGAAATATGCATTCAACGAGCAGAAAATCAAGGAAATCTTACCGAAATTCGCAGACGCCCTGCGCAAGTTGCCGCACTACGAGGCCTCTTGCTTGCTACATAAAATTAGTGTATATTTGGCAGAGTACCTCAGCGAAGAGGCGCAAAAGGAGCTTGATATGGCATTCGTAAGCGTGGGACAGAAATACGGGTTCGTCAGTGCCGGCGATGTTTTCCGTCAGCGGATTGCCGATGAACGCAAGAAAGCAGATGAAGAGCGCGCGAAATCCGAAGCCGAGAAGCTGAGCACCGCCCGCGGGCTCCTGGAAGATGGCGTTGCGATGGATATGCTTGTACGCAGGTTCAACTTGACTGAAGAGCAGATCCGCGGGAAATAATTACTCAAACAGCCCCCAAATGAACGGGGGCTCTTTAAGCCCCCCCTAAAACTGCTTCAACAGTCTAATCCTTTCAGGTGTATCGGGATGGGTGCAGAACATGATGTTCGCCTTCGCGATGATGCCCTTGAGTTTCATGTCGTTGTCGAATTCTTCGTCGGGGTGGATGATGTAGAGTTGCGCCACATCGCTACGGCGCACGGTGTCGAGGCCGGGGTAATCCGAGATTTTCTGCAGGGCAGAAGCGAGCGCCCACGGGTCGCCACAGAGTTCGGCGCCGCCGGCATCGGCCACGTACTCGCGCGAACGCGAAATGGCTAGACGCGTGAGCCAGCTGAAAATGTAGCCGATTGTGCTCCAAATCAAAACAAGAATCAACGCAAAGATGATGATGACGCCACCGCTTCCACCGCCGCGTCTGTTGCGGGAATGGTTGCGGGGGCCGCGGAGCATTGCCGAAAGTAGCTTCATCGATACCATCTGAATGGTCGAAAAGATTCCAACGAACACGATGCACACCACCATGAGTCGCGTGTCGCGGTTCTTGATATGCGTGAGTTCATGCCCCACGACGGCGGCGAGTTCCGCATCGTTTAATTTGTCTATAAGTCCGGTCGTAAGCGTAATCGTGAACGAGGGAATGTCAATTCCGCTCGCAAACGCATTCAGGCCGTTATCCTCGACGATGTTGATTTGCGGCATCTCGATTCCGCCTGCAATGCAGAGGTTCTCGACAATGTTGTAGACGCGCAGGTTATCCTTGCGCTCAAGGGGTTTCGCATGCGTCGCATGCCGTATAATGGCGGTATTCGCGCAATAGGCGATAATGAACCACACGCCGACAATCTGCAAAGTGTAGGGAAGCACCTCCCAAAAACTATGCCGCACTTCGGGCCAGTGCAGAATGCCGTACTTCATGTATGTGGCGTGGCCTTCGGGGCACCCGCCTTCGACAATCGGGCAGAGTACGCCAAAAAAGTCCAGACACAAAATGACCGCAAACACCATCACCAAGATAATAACGGGGAACAGGCACAGCAGCAAGATGCTGTTGCGGTTGTTCCGCCAAATCTGGGTCTGGAGTCCAACGTATTTCATTACAGGTCGCTCGCGTCGCTCGCTTTGAGGTGTGGGCACGGTCACCCTATCGCTACGCTCCAGGGTTCCCTTTGAGGCATGAGGTTTTCAGAACTGCATCGAAGGCAGGTTGCTTTAACACAAAGTATTGCATCGCATGCCGCCCCCAAAGGGCGTAGCCCGACCTCGCCGCTCATACCTCTAAAACTTCACCTCGGGAGCCTTGTTCAGGTCTTCGCGGCTTTCGGTGGCCTCGTACATGGAGGCACGCTTGAAGCCGAACATGCCAGCAACAATGTTGCTCGGGAATACTTCGCAGGCGTTGTTCAATTCGCGAGTGGTAGAATTGAAGAAGCGGCGGGCGGCAGAGAGTTTGTTCTCAATATCGGCGAGTTCGTTCTGCAACTGCAGGAAGTTCTGGTTCGCCTTGAGCTCAGGGTAGGCCTCGAGCGAAATACGGAGCCCCGCAAGCGCACCGGACAGCGCCTTGTCGGCGGCAACCTTTTCGTCGACAGTCGTCGCGCTCATGGCGGCGGCACGGGCGGCGGTCACCTTCTCCAAGGTTTCCTTTTCGTGCCCCGCATAGCCCTTGACGGTGTTCACCAGCTGCGGCACCAGGTCATAGCGCTGCTTGAGCTGCACGTCGATATTCGCGAATGCGTTCTCGCGGTTGTTGCGCAGCTTCACGAGTCCGTTGTACATCATGATAAACCAGGCGACAAAGACGACCGCCACGATGGAGACAACTAATCCGACTGTCATATTCAACTCCTTTTTATTTCTTATAAAGAAATGTATATAAAACGAACGCGACCCCGTAGGACCGCGTTCGCTAGTTGAGATAGAATAAGCTTCAGAATCTAGTCTTGGATGCGGGTCCAGTTAAGGATGCCCTTCTTGACCAGGTAAATGTAGCCCGCTTCGAGAATAACCAGGAAGCCGAGCAACACGAACAGCAGGTCCCAGCCGCCCTTCAGGAACTGGACGGTCCAGGGGTAGAGGAACGCCACTTCGAGGTCGAAGACCAGGAACAGCATGGCGACCATGTAATACTTGACGGGATAACGTTCACCCGAGGTGCCGGACACATGGGCCACGCCACATTCGTAGGAAGTTCCCTTGATGGAAGTTCCCTTGATTTTACCCGGATGCAAGAACCAGTTTGCGACCAACAGAGCCGTAGGCACGACAAGAGCCAGAACCACGAGAATGGTAATGGCAAAGGTAGTATCGAAAATCTCAACGTTCGTCATAGTGAGGCAAAACATAGTAAAAATCTTTTTGCTAGTGAAGTGCTAAAATGTAAACTATATTTGCAAACATGAAAAAGATCACTACATTTTTGGGATGTGTGGGTGTGGTGTGCTTGATTTCGGGTTGTTCGTCGAACGACGATTTGGAGAAAATCGTTCATCCAAACCAACCCACCGCCGAAGTGGCATCTTCCAGCAACTCAAATTCCCCCAGTTCCTCCGCGACTGCGGCTCCCGGCAAATCTTCCAATTCCGGCAACGCCAGCAACCCCGCATCGTCCGAAAACTCGCCGATTGAAGCTACTATTGATACCGTCCATAAAGAAGTCGTTATCACGTCCTCTCCTAGCGACTACCCCGATCCTTATTTCAGCAGCGGAATTTTCTGCTGGACCGAAGAATGCGAAAAGCAATGGGCGGGCGTATCCTCCGCCTCTGCCCCCAAGTCGTCTTCCTCGATAACCATCGACATCGGCATGTCCGTCGAGGCGCCGGTGTACCCGACCGTAACCGAGACACAGATGATCGACGCGCGTGACCAGAGCGTCTACAACCTGGTCCGCATCGGCGGCGTCCATTGGATGAACGAAAACCTCAAGTACAAACCGAGCAGCGGCGTGTACTGCGATCACAACGGCGAAGACGTCTGCGCAACTTACGGCGGATTCTACACATACAGCAGGGCCCAAGCGGTCTGTCCCGCAGGTTGGAGACTCCCGACCCAGGCCGAAGCCGAAGCTGCAAACCTGGAAAAAGGTCACGACTGGTGGACTATCGGCGGAAGATTCAAGCTCACCTCCAGCGGGGAATCCGATGGATACGGCCTGGATGGCGAACAGGGATACCTTTGGCTCGCAGCAGGTACCGAAAACAACGCCTGGCGCGTCGAGGACTACTCCGACAAGCAGATCGAAGAAGCTACTTCCGCAACTGACCGCGCCTTTAATGTCCGCTGCGTCGAAGGCGAATAGCCTCGCCACAGAGCCGACACCGGCGCATATCCAAGTCGCTCCGACCAGGAACGCCGCATAAAAACTAAAAGACCCGGACCAAGTCCGGGTCAAATTTTTTTCCGCTGGAACGGGGCCTATACACCGCCAATGCGGTCCATTCCCTCGTCCAGGAGAAGCGACACGTTCTCGATTTCCTTTTCCATCTGGTCATGGTAAATCTTCGCACGGGATAGCTGCTTGCGCAGTTCCATGTTTTCCGACATCAGCTCCACCGCCAAAAGCGCAAGACGCTTGCGGTTGTCCATCTGGAACTTCGCCGAACGGGCGAAGCGCTGGTCGATGTTGCTTACGATATCCGAAAGGTCCGCATCGGGCAAGTCGGTGCGGATCTGGATAGTCTCCTGCGCTACGGAAACATTTACCGATCTCAAAGGTTCGATACTAGCCATTACTTTATTCCTACGCCGAATGGATCATCGTCCATCAGCATCCTTATCCGAAAAAACTTGTCTGCGAGCCCTCCTGCTTGCTCGCGAACAGGTCGTTGTCTTTTTCGTCTGCACTGTGAACTTCGATGGTCGGGACGTCGTCCTCGGTTTCCTGCGAAACGGATTCGTCCACCTGCGGTTCTTCTACGGTCGCGTCGGCAGATTCTTCGGCGACCTGCTCTTCGGCAGCAGCCGGTTCCTCTGTCGGAACTTCGGTAAATTCATCTTCCGTCGCCGCAGTTTCAGTGGCAGCCTCGGCGGCGGGCGCCATTTCATCGCCCTGGTCGAGCGCGATGTCGGTACCCAGTTCGCTTTCGATGGTCGCCACGAGCTGGTTGAACTTCTCCTGGGCCTCGGCGATTTCGTCGTTCTGCGCCTGCAGCTGTTCGTTCAGACCCTCGATCGTGTTGTTCTTCTCGTTGAGCTGCGTCATGAGCGATGCGATGGTCGCATCCTTTTCGATCATCTGGGCGTTGAGCGAGCTCAGGAGTTCGGACTTCTCGTTCACCTGGCCGTTCAGCAGGTCGGCGTTGGAGTTCAGTTCCTGCACCTTCGCGTTCAGGCTTTCGATGCAGCCGTCCTTCTCGATAAGCTGCTGGCCGAACACGTTGATTTTCTCGTTGAGCGAAGCGAGTTCGGCATCCTTCTGGTTCAGCATCTCGTCCTGGGCGTTCACCTGGTTCGCACGGGCGTCAAGGGCCGCCTTGCAGTCGGCGAGGTCGTTCTTGGCAGCCTCCAGCAACAGCGACTTGTCCTGGGCCACGGCCTGTGCCTGCGACAGTTCACGCTTGATTTTTGCATTTTCTTCCTTGAGGGTGCGGACCATTCCCAGGACACCCTCGATTTTCTGGGACAACATGCTCACTTTTTCTAAATTCATCTTTGCTCCGATTTACATTTTGGAACTTTTACATTATTAAGATAACTAAATTTTTGCATAAAAGCCAAATGATTTCTGTAAATGAACATATACAGCGGCGGCTGACGGAATTGCCGGACCGGCCGGGCGTTTACATCATGAAGAACGCCCAGGGGAAAATCATTTACATCGGAAAGGCGAAAGTGCTCAAGAACCGCGTGCGCAGCTACTTCGACGGCAGCGAGCACAACGGGCACCGCGCGGCAACGCTCATGCTCCCCTTCATCCGGGACATCGAATGGATCATTACCGAAAGCGAGCAGGAGGCGCTGATCCTCGAAGCGAACCTGATCCGCAAGCACACGCCCAAGTACAACGTGCTCCTGAAAGACGACAAGCACTTTCCGTACCTCGCGTTCTCGGTCAAGGAACCCTTCCCGAGACTCACCCTTTCGCGTTCGGTCAAGAAGGACGGCCGCCAGTACTACGGCCCCTACATGGGCTCCCGAGTTATAGACAAACTAATAGACCTCGGGGCAAGGCTTTTCAAGTTGCGGGAATGTTCCATGGAACTGCCCTCGAAGCGCCCCGTACGCCCCTGCCTCAACTACCACATCGGCCGCTGCAGCGCCCCTTGCGCAGGACTCATCAGCCAGGAAGATTACGCCAAGGATGTCGCCAACGCGCGGCTCATGCTCGAAGGCAAGCGCGACGACCTGATCGATCAATGGCAGCGCGAAATGGAAGAGGCAAGCGCGAACCTGGACTTTGAAACCGCGATGAAAAAACGCGACGCCATCCAGGCGCTGCAGGCGACGGGCACGCACCAGAAAACCGATACCAGCGACCCGAACCTTTCCCTGGACGTGGTGACGCTACGGCGCAACGGCGACATGGCCGCGGCGGTGATTCTCGAGTACCGCAAGGGCGTGCTCATGGGCCGCAGGCATTACCGGCTGGAATGCAAGCTCGAAGACGACGAGACGGAAATCTTCAGGCAGATGGTGCTCCCGTGGTACATGGAGGCGCCCCTGATCCCGGCCGAAATCGCGACCGATATCGCGCTCCCCGAAGACAAGGAGGAACTCGAGGCGGCACTCAGCAAGCAGGCAGGGCGTAAGGTGCAGTTCTCGGTTCCCCAGCGCGGCGAAAAACTCGGCTTCTTGAGGCTTGCCGGCGCGAACGCCGACATGATCCTGGTGGAAATGCGCGCCGAGGTGCAGAAGTACAGCGAAATCGACCAGAGCGTTTTCGAGCTGCAGAAGGTTCTCGGATTAAAGAAGACTCCCTTCCGCATCGAGTGCGTGGACATTTCGCACCTGAGCGGCACGAATACCGTGGCAAGCCTCGTGGCGTTCAAGAACGGGCGCCCCGACAAAAGCAACTACCGCAAGTTTATCATCAAGACCGTCGAAGGCGTCGACGACTTCGCGAGCATGCGCGAAGTGATGACCCGCCGAATCCGCAGGCTCGAGAACGAAGGCGTGCCCATGCCCGACCTGTGGGTATGCGACGGCGGCAAGGGCCAGGTGGACGCCACGATGCAGATTCTGAAGGAGCTAGGCCACGATCAGGATCTGCCGCTGATCGGCCTCGCGAAGCGCCTCGAAGAAATCGTGTTCCCCGACGACCGCAAAAGCATCGTGCTGCACCGTACGAGCCCCGCGCTGAAGCTGTTGCAGAACGCCCGCGACGAGGCGCACCGATTCGCCATCACCTATCAACGCAGCAAGCGCAAGAAGGACCTCGAAGTCGAATGGCTCAAGATGCCTGGCGTCGGCCACGAAACCCGCGTGAAAATCCTCTCGAAGTACCGCAGCGCCGAAGCCTTCATGGCGGCACCCCTCGAAGACATCGAACTGCTGCTCGGCAAGGTCCGCGGCAACAACCTCCGCGAAAAAGTGGCAGAATACTGCGCCGAGTTTATAAGACCGGATTATGAAAAACAAGATGCCGCCAGCACCGCCGACCCCGACGTCGGACAGTAAAAAATAATACTCCAAGGTGGAATAGGGCCCATTTGTCTATAAACGCCCTTTAAACACAAAATTCGCCATTCGTAGAAAACATTTATTTACTTTGCGTATTTTTGCCGTAGCCCTAAAAAAATTTTTCCGTTTTACTCTTGTTTTTGTGTTTCAAGTTGGGTATATTAGGGGTAAAGGCATCCCACGGATTAACGCCCGATCTAACAGTATTATCAAAGCTCGTCGCTCTTGGTGTTCAGTTTAGGCGCGCTCCGACGCGAAAAACAAACCACCGAGGCACTGCTATCATTTCTAATGAAGTAGTTTCGAGTGTTCCACCGTGGCGTATGCCCTTTTTTTATTCCCAGAAAACGGCAACGCGACCGACGACCCAAAAAAAGCTATCTTTGCACCGCTATTTGCAACGATGGAGTTTTTATGGCCTCTGAAAATGCGATTGTCGAACGTGCCGAAATGTACCTGCGCAAGCTTTCCTGCGGAATCAACCCGCTGACAGACGAAATCCTGCCCGAAGGGGATTCTTGCAAGCAAGAACGCATCAGCAAGTGCCTCGCCTACGTGGCCTCCCTGTTGCAGCAGCAACTGAACCATGACCAGGTCGCCCCCATCGTCACCGACAAGCCCCCCCGCGCCGCAAAGCGCGCGCCCAGGCCCCAGATGCAGGAACTTTCGATCGACGCCGAGGCGCTCAAGCGCTACCGTTTCTTCGACTACCCGGTCTCGATTTCACGCGTGGTGCGCAACATCAACGAACTGCTTCCCGACAACATGAACCACCTGCTCTATGCCGACGTGGCAAATTTCCTGGTACAGGAAGGGATCCTCTCGAGACAGGTCGCCGAAGACGGCAAGGAAGCGAACCTCCCTACGCCCGCAGGCGAAACCTACGGATTCGAGAAGGGCGAATCGGACCTGCGCGGACACCACAACATCTACACGCAATGCTGGCAGCAGGCACAGCAGTACATTCTGGACAACATCCAGAAATGCGTCGCCATCGCTAACGAGCGTTTCGCGAACCGCAAGGCAAACCAGGACGAATGGGAAGAAAAACCCTCCCGTAAGGCCAAGCAGAAATTCCGCGTGACCGTCGAGGAACTTGGCAACTACCCGACCGACGACACGCCCGTTCCCGTAAGCGAAATCGCACGCCGCCTGAACGCGCTCGTCCCGGACAACATGGAACGCATTTACTACAAGGTCATCCGCGACTGGTACGTGGCCGGAGGCTACCTTGAACTCAAGACTTCTCCCGAAGGGAAAGTCGCCTTCCTACCCACCGAAAAGGGCTCGCTTGCGGGCCTCATGGTGGAATCGCGCACCGGCAAGGACGGAGAACTCTACGACGTGGTGATGTACGACATCAAGGCCCAGCAGCTTTACCTGGACCACCTCGCCGAGCAGGACGCACCGGGCGAAAATTCCGGCGAAAGCGAACAGGCGTAGCGACGCGCAACGGCGAAAAGCCTTTCCTGCGTCAAAGGACATTTGCATATACAAAAAAGTTGCCGTTTCCTGCGGCAACTTTTTCGCTTTTCGAACTTGGAATAAATCCGAGATTCGCCCCTACGAAGCCTTCTTGCGGCCCCTGCGGGGCAACGACTCGCCGGCATCGCCGGATGCACCCTTGGCGGCATCCCCGGCAACTTCAAGTGCGAGCGTCTTGTCGGCGGACTTCTTGTCGGGAGCCTTGAGACCGTTCTTCACGATTTCGGCGGTCACCACGAATTCCTTGTTGCCGGATCCCGGCATCTCGAACATCGCACGCTGCAAGGTCTTTTCCATCACGGAGCGGAGTCCGCGGGCACCCGTCTTGCGGACCATCGTCTCGCGGACGATTTCCTTGAGGGCGTCGTCTTCGAACTTGAGCTCGATACCGTCCATCTCGAACAGGCTCTTGTACTGCTTCACGAGCGCGTTCTTCGGCTGGGTCAGAATATTCAGGAGCGCGGCCTCGTCGAGTTCCTCGAGGGCGACTGCGACCGGCAAGCGGCCCACGATTTCGGGAATCAGGCCGAACTGGATCAGGTCATCGGGCTCGAGCATCTTGAAAAGTTCGCTGAGCGAGTTTTCCTCGGCGCTGCGGATATCGGCACCGAAACCCATGCCGCCTGTATTCACGCGGCGGGAAATAATCTTGTCGAGCGTCTCGAAGGCGCCACCGCAAATGAAGAGAATGTTCTTGGTATTCACCTGCACCAGCGGCTGTTCCGGATGCTTACGGCCACCCTTCGGAGGAACGGCTGCGACGGTACCTTCCAGGAGCTTCAGAAGTCCCTGCTGCACGCCTTCGCCACTCACGTCGCGAGTAATGGAGGGGTTCGCCGTCTTACGCGCAATCTTGTCGATTTCGTCGATGAAGATAATGCCGCGTTCGGCGCGGGCCACGTCATAGTCGGCGGCCTGCAACAGGCGCACGATGATGCTGTCCACGTCTTCGCCCACGTAACCGGCCTCGGTCAGCACGGTCGCGTCGGCAATGGTAAAGGGAACATCCAAGAAGCGCGCCATGGTCTGCGCCAGGAGCGTCTTGCCCGAACCGGTAGGCCCCACCAGGAGCAGGTTCGACTTCTCGACTTCCTGCGCGTCGGGGTGAGCTTGTTTGTAACGCAGGCGCTTGTAGTGGTTGTACACTGCCACGGAAAGGGCGGTCTTCGCCTGGTCCTGGCCGATTACATATTCGTCCAGGTGCGCCTTGATTTCGGTCGGGAGCGGAAGCGGTTTCGAAGACACCTCGGCAGCGGCAGATTCCTGCCTTGCACGGGCACGGTCTTCCTCGATAATGCGGTTACACATGGTAATGCAGTCGCTGCAGATCTGCACGCCTGCACCCGTAATCATCTTCTCGACGCGTTCGGCGGGCTTGCCGCAAAAGCTGCAAGTCACCGTCGGGTGATTCTTCCCGCTACGATACATTAAATTCCCTCTTTACGCGGAACAAAGATTTCGTCGATGACACCGAAAGCCTTGGCTTCTTCGGGGCCCATGTAGAAATCGCGGTCCGTCTTTTCGCGGACTTCGTCAATCGACTTGCCCGTGTGCTTCGCGACGATCTCGGTCAGGGTCTCCTTGGTACGCACGATTTCCTTCGCGGTAATCTGGATATCCGTAGACTGACCGGTGGCGGCACCGGACGGCTGGTGAAGCATGATGCGGGAATGCGGCAAGGCGTAACGCTTGCCCTTGGTTCCCGCGGCAAGGAGCACGGCGGCCATCGAGGCGCAACTGCCGATGCAGATGGTCGCGATATTCGGGCGCACGTGCTGCATGGTATCGTAAATGGCAAGCCCTGCCGACACGTAACCACCCGGGCTGTTGATGTACAGCGTGATATCCTTTTCCGGATTCTCGTACTCAAGGAAAATCAGCTGGGCCATGACGTTGTTCGCCACTTCGTCGTTGATCGGCGTGCCCAGAAAGATGATGCGTTCCTTGAGGAGACGGGAGTAGATATCGTAGGCGCGTTCACCGCGTCCGGTGGTCTCTATGACGGTAGGGATGATCATTCAGTTTACCTCTTACTTGTTTTCTTCGGCGGCCGGGCGGATACCGACGATAAAGTCGGCAGCCATCTGGACGCGCAGTTCGTCACGCAGCTGGTTGATGCGGCCGGACTGGCGGAAGTGGCCCTTCAGTGTTTCGAAATCCACATGGTAGGCCTTCGCCATTTCCTGCAGGCGGGCGTCAACGGCAGCCTGGTTCGGACGAATCTTTTCCTTTGTTGCAATAAAGTCGAGAATGCGGTGCTTCTTGATTTCGCGGATAGCTTCCGGAGTGAGACCGTTCAGCTGTTCTTCGGTCGGTTCCACCACGTCCTGTTCGCTCTGGGCGTTACGGTTCAGCGTCCACTTGATGAGGTCGTAAACGCGGGACTTCGGCACTTCGAACGGGTTGGCTTCGATAATCTTGTCGAGGGCTTCGTTGATGGCCTTGTTCTTCGCGGAGTCCTGCTTCTGGCTTGCGAGACCTTCGGCGAGGTTCTGCTTGAGTTCTTCGACGTCCTTCACGCCAATCTGCTTGCAGAATTCTTCGTCCATGGTCGGCGGAACGATTTCACGCACGTCGGTCACTTCCACCTTGAACTGGGCGGTCTTGCCGCGGTAGCGTTCGTCCTTGTGGTCATCCGGGTACTTGAAGTTGATTTCCTTGGTTTCGCCGGCAGATGCACCGGTGAGGCCTTCGTCGAATCCCGGAGAAGCGGACTGGCCGAGCAGGCTGCGGAATTCCTTGTTTTCCGGAAGTTCCTGCTTTTCACCGTCGATCACCACTTCGAGGTAGTTACCCACGACCACGTCGCCCTTCTTGGCGGCACGGTCCACATGTTCGTCCTTGCTCCACATCTGGATCAGGCGGTCGTATTCTTCCTTGACTTCTTCTTCGTGGACGGCGGTTTCCGGAACGGTGATACCCGTGTCGGCATAACCCTTGATGTCGATTTCCGGATCCATTTCGACTTCGACCTTAAGTGCGATGTCGTTTTCCTTGTCATCCTTGAAATCCACGACCTTCATCTGGCCCACCGGAATGATGTTGGCGTTCTTGAGCGCTTCCTGAACGAGCTTGTTCACGACTTCATCCACGGCTTCCTGACGGATGGCACCGCCAAACTGCTTGAGGACCATTGCCTTCGGCACCATGCCCTGACGGAAACCCTTCATGGTGACCTGCTTCTTGTACTGGTTCAGCTTCTTTTCGAAGGGGGCAGTGAGGTCCGCCTGCGGGATGGTGATTTCGAGGGTGCGCACGGTTGCGCTTGTTTCTTTGATTTCTACGCTCATGATGAACTCCGAGAGTCGGTTGAAAAGAGTAATGAAAAACATGCGAGAGGAGGGAGTCGAACCCTCACACCGAAGTGCCAGATCCTAAGTCTGGTGCGTCTGCCAATTCCGCCACTCTCGCGATTTTGCACCCAAAGATACAAAATCTCGAAGACATGCACAGCGGAAACATCTATTTTATGGCACGTTGCAAGCGCTCAGGAACATTAAAATCGGTGTTTTCATTTCTCTGGTCAACATCCTCATCCAGGGGGTGTCCGTCCTTGTACAGAATATTATCGCCAATAATCTCGGAATTGTCAAATTCGGATCGTTCGGAATTTTACAGAGCGACTACACCATCTTCTGCGCCATCGCCGATTTCGGCATGGCGACGCTGATTCTCGCCTTTTTCGGGAAACGCGCCACCCAGGGGCAGCTCTTCAGAAACGTCCTGCAGCTCAGGCTCTCCATGACCGCCGTTGCCGCACTGGCGATGGCAGTTTTCGCGTGCACCGTCCGCAGGGGCAGCGACATCTTCGAGGGGGAACTGATCCTTGCGCTCGGGCTCCTGTTCCAGCACGCTTTCTTCGACTGGTTCTTCATCTGCGGCCAGTTCTGGAAAAAGCTCCTGCTCTCCAAAATACTCCATACGGTTTCGTACTGCACCGTCATGGGTGTCGCCCTGTGCGTCTTCAAGTTCGACACCATCCCCTCCATCGCGGGCGCCATGATCGTCGCGGCGCTCCCCGCGTTCGGTTTCGGTGTCGGCCAGGCCTTCAGCCTGAAGGTACTGCAGGTGGGCCAGCACACCTTGCGGTTCTTCAAGCTCATGTTCAAGGCGGCGTGCCCCTACGCGCTGTCGAGCCTCGCGAGCTTCGCCTACCTGCCCGTGGGCCTCTACACGGTCGCCCACTTCTCCACCCCCGAATTCCTGGGCGCCTACAACTTCTCGCACAAGCTGGTCATTCTCGCCTCGGGACTCATGGTACACTTCATCTCGTCGAGCCTGATCACGCTGCACCAGACCGACAGCCGCATGCTCCACCTGCGCGACCAGGCCACCTTCACGCTGTTCATCGTCGCGGTAACGACCCCCTTCTGGCTTTTCCCGCAGTACACGCTCCGCATCGTCTTCTTTGCGGCGCCCTGGACTCCCGACGTCCTCGAGACCAGCTGTCACTGCCTGCGAATCCTCGCCTGTTCGCTTATCCTGCAGGCCACCCGCATGGGCATGATTTCGACACTTCTAAAGGAAAAACGCACCTGGCTCTACGGCGCCATGATTACCGCAGGCGGGCTCCTGAACATCGCCGTCTGCATCACCGGGGCAAGCAGGCTCCCGTCCGCCTATCTCCCGGCGCTAACGCTCACCGGCGACCTGTTGCTCAGCCTGCAGCTCGCCGCTTACTTTATCCGAAACAGGCGTATCCGCTGGTAAACGCCCCTTCGGCAATTTCCAGGCACAGGCAGTCGTCGCCAGAAAAACGTACATGCACCAGACGCAGTAAATTCCCTGTTTGTAGCTTGACGTAAAGAACCACCAGCCGACAAAGTAGATAAAGAACGCATAAAAGGCGACCTGCCTTGGCGAATACGGCCCGCACAGCTTGAGATACAGGAGCGTAAGCCCCATGCCGCACAGCAACGGAAGGAAGAACACCCCGAGCATGTGGAAGTCCTTGTAGACATCCCAGAGGTAACTCACCGAATTGAAACCGTACACCTTCTGGATGCGCTCGTTGAACGCATCGTCCCAACGGAAGCTCTGCCTGAAACTGCCACCGATACGGGCATATTCAAAAATACCATGAAAGAAATCTATGCCGTAAGTATGCGGATGGATTTCCCTGTCCGTCGGAGAATTGACCGCGTAATCCAGGTTCCAGTAATTGTTCGCCACGTAAATGTACGGAAGCTTCATCACCACGTCCATGGCCTTGCCCTGCACATCGCTGCCGCCATACTGCGCACGCAGACTACTGATCCCCACGAAAACCGCAACGGCAAGAACAAGGAAAATGCTGATTATCACCGGGGATACCCGCTTATACATGTAATTCACCAGGATAATCAGAAATCCCACACTGAAAAAAAGCGACGTTCTGTTGGGATAGGCAAAGAGATTCAGCGTTATCGTAAAGAGAACCATGAACTTCGATACAACCCGAACCGCACGGTCGTCATTGAACTTTTTAAAGGCGGCTACGGAAAAAAGCAAAACCGACAGCGGGCCGCTACTGACCAGCAACGCATAATAACCGTAGTTGATGTCCTTCGACATCCACTTGGCCGGATCGTCCGTAAAGATAAGCAGGTTCCCGGCCATCTGCACCACGCCGAAAACACCGACGGCAAAAGCGGCAAAGGCCACAAACGAGAACACCAGGTGCAAACGCCAGTTGTAGTTCCTCGGCGGCGAGGGCGGGGCGATATCGCAGGGAACCCGTTTCGACTTGGCGATCAGCTTCACCAGGAAACTCCCCGTACAGAAGGAAAGCATCCCGAGAATCCAGATCATCCAGGTCTTGGGCTTGAAATCCGACATCGCCTCGTCGAGACGCAGGTACGCAATCCCGAGAGTGAGGCTCTGCGAAAAGACATAGACGGTAATGGGGCTGAAGAAATCCTTCTTGAGCCAGATCGCCTGCACCAGACAAAAAAGGGACAGCGCAAAGGCGAATGTCGACTCCGGATATTCCGTTACCCAGGAGAACATCAACTATCCCTTGGATTTCCTGCGGAAAAATCCCTTGAAGGCGATCCATTCACGGGCGACATCGGAACCCTTGCGTTCTTCCTCCTCGAAGTAGACGAGCAGGTTGCAAAGGATCGTTCCCAGGAGCACGGCGACGGCAAAGGTGAAGACGAGCGTCACGCCACGGAGCGGGTAGATCTTCTTGTCGTTTTCCCAGGGAGCCTCCAGGATGTGGAGGTTCGTCAGCATCTTCGCTTCTTCAAGCTTCATCTGCTCGCTCTGCTGGCGGAGCAGCTTGTACATCGCCTCCTGCACGCGAATCTCGTTCTCGCGGCGCATGTACTCGAGGCCGAGCCCCGGAGACTTCTTGAGGGCGACCATGCCCACGTTGCGGTTCTTGCCGTTCAGGGCGCCATGCAACGCGGTATTCACGCTGCTGTAGCGCTTGCTGAGTTCATCGTAACGCTTGCTGCCCGTGCCGCGGTCCGCCTTCTCGAAGGCGAGCTCCATCGCCACTTCCTCGCGCTTCGCCTGCAACGAGCTCATGTACTTGAGAGTCGATTCGAGCTGTATCTCGGGATCGTAGAAATCGTTATCCACCTGGAACTTCACGAAATCCTCGAGGAGCGAATCCAGCGCGTGTTCGCAGCTGTCGAGCCTCGACTGGAAATATTCCCTGGACTGCTTCGCCTGCGCCGTCTTGAACGCGTTGAACGCGGAATCCGCCTTCTCGAGCATGAACGAGACCATCCTTGCGGCAAGCTTGTAGTCCTCGTCCTCCATCGAAACCGCGAACATGTCGTCCTTGTTCATTTCGACACCAAAGTGCTTGCGGAACTTTTTAAGAAGATCGGCATGGAACCTTCCGTCGAACTCGTAATGCTCCGCCAGGTTGAACTCGCGGATGACCTGGTCATGGAGTTCCCAGGAATTGAAAATCGTGGAAACCGCGTTGGCGTCCTCGTCGCTCGAGGTCAACCCGAGCAGGGAACTCATCCCGGACATCCCACCCATCATGGAACTGAGGCCGCTCAGCGATGCCTGCGAGGCGGGCGGAGGCGTCACGACCGCGGTCGCCGCGTACATGGGCTTGATCACCCACATGACCGCCACAAAAACGGCAAGCGTAGGCAACAGGACTATGGCCGAAAACAACTTGAAGTGCTTCAGGTCGCCGTTGATCGCCTTCAAAAGGATTTCAATCAAGCCGATGGAGGATTGTCTTTCCATAAAACGCTAGTTGTTGTAGTTTACGTAAATGATGAACGCCGAGGAAATCACGGTCAGGAGCGACGCGAGGAACAAGGTGAAATCCTTGAACGATTCGTAATGGCTCTTGGGAACCTCGATATAGTCTCCCGGCATAATCTGGTCCTCGGTCACGCTCAGCTTGAGCGCCTCGGGGTTCTTGCCGCGCCAGACCTTGATCTGGTTCCAGGATCCCGAAATCGTGTTGATTCCCGATGCGGCCACGTAGTCGATTGCGTGCCACGAGGGGTCGTACGGATGGCGCCCGATATAGTTGACGGCACCGCCCACGTACACGAGCATGTCCTGCACCGTGAACTCGACTTCCGTATTGGGGGCAACCTTCGTCTGCTTCATCTCGGAAATCGTAATCCAGCGGGGAGCCTGCCCCGGTTCGCGGACGCACACGGCCTTGTAGCCATAGTTCTGCATGCGGGCACCGCCCGCGAGGTCAAAGTATTCCTGCAGGGTGCGGCCTTCCTGGTAGGCGACGCTCGTCCTGTAGCCCGGGAACAACAGGGACACGTTGTCGCTAATTTCCACGAACGGGACGAAAACCTTGTCGCCCTGCTTGAGCATGATGTCGTCCTCGAAATTTCCCTTCATGTACATGGCGCTGTAGTCGATATGCAGGGTGTCGTTGTCACGGATGACCATGATGTTCTCGTTGTTGGCCGTCGGAAGGAGACCGCCCACCTGGCGCAGGAAATAGCTCAGGCGCGTCTGCGGTTCCACCAGCTGCTGGCCCACCATGGAAATGGCGCCCATCGCATTCACCTTGAACTTCTTCAGCGCCGCGAGCTGCACAAAGCACTGTTCGCGCTTGTAGCGCTTGGCCGCTAGGTCCAGGATCATCTCGCGAGCCTCGGCAAGCGTATGCCCGCCCACCACCACGGCGCCGCATTCCTCGATGGCCACGGAGCCGTCCGGGTACACCTGCAGCGACAAGTAGTTGTCCTCGAGCATCAGGTCCAGAAAGTCGCCTGGCCCGAGAATGTAGGTGGAGTCCACGGGAACTTCCGAAAAGGACGGCTGCAGGGCCGCGCTGCTACGCGACGAGACACCGCCCTTCCTCGCGGAAAAAGCACCCGACGACTGAAATAAATCATCGTCCGCAAAAGCCGATACGCACAGAAAAGCTATAAATAAGACAAAATAACGCATGTTTCTATAAAATACAAAATTTCCTAACGAAAGGAATCTTCGAAAGCACAAACGAAACTGCCAAATCCATGCCAACACGGAACGCGACAAACGCATATCCAGGCAGGAAAGAAAGTTTCTCGTTCAAGAACAGCGCCATGAACTCGAAATAATGCACCATGAGCACCAACAGGGAGAACCGACCTGCCCAGGACAGAAACGACAGTATCTTATAATTCGAGGATTCAACAGCATAGAATACATTCCAGAGCAGACTGCACGCGGCCACAGAAACGACCAGATTTAGAGCGTAACAGGGAAACAGGCCGGTATGCATATCCAATGAATGGATAAAAAACGCCGGCACCGTACACAGCGCGGCAACAGGCAGCGCCCCCCTGCCCTGGAACCTCTCCCGGTGACCTGCGGCAACACGGCCCATGGCGGCAAAGAAAAGTCCCACCATCCCGTGCATCAGCCCAAATGGCAGGCAAACCACCGAACCGGCGCAACAGTACAAAGCGCCCAGCATTATGGAAATTCCGATACCATAACGCAACCGCAACAGCAGATTAAAAACAGTCCTGCACCAGAATAGGGCAACCAGGAACCAGACCGGCCCCACATCCAGGTCAGACCACCTCAAAAAATCAATGCCGGGCCCAACCACAAGCGCGCTGATCAAGTAGCGGACCAACGCCTCGCCATCTCCCAAACGAACTGAATCTATTCCGTACCTGAAAGAAACCGCCAGAATACAGACAACATAAGGAACAAGCAGCCGACGCGCGTCAGAACGCAGCCTGTCCCCTATAGGAGCGGGCTTGAAGAAGAAACCCGCAATAAAGAAAAACATCGGGATATGAAAAAGGTAGATCGCATCGTGAAGCGCCTCGGGAATAAGGCAATGCCCCACAATCATCAACACGATGCATAGACCCTTCAAACGGTCGGCAGTTTCAATTCTCATCAACCCAGATCTCCTCAATAAAAAACGGGGACCGAATCATATCGGCCCCTGTTTTTCAATCTTTTTGCAAAGATCAATTATGCCTTGCTTTCGCCTTCGACCATGCTCACGGCTTCGGACTTGGCAGGTTCGGCTGCCTTCTTGGCCTTCACGACGATTTCGTCTTCGACGAGACCGACGAGAGCCATTTCGGAAGCGTCACCAGCGCGGTTCGGGCCGAGCTTGATGATACGGGTATAGCCGCCGTTACGGCCAGCATAGCGAGGACCGATCGTTGCGAACAGGTCCTGCACGGCCTTCGGGCTCATCACGAAGCGGGAAGCTTCACGACGTGCAGAGAGGTCACCCTTCTTTGCATAAGTGATCATGCGATCCACGCAGCTGCGGACGAGCTTAGCCTTGTGGAGAGTAGTGCGCACGTAGCGGTTGCTCTGCTCGGCTTCCATGCCCTTCTCAAGAATAGAAGTGGTAAGAGCGCGGAGGATGGCACGCTTGTGCTGGGCATTCACACCCAATTTCTTGTTTTTTACACCGTGTCTCATGTTTAATCCTTCAAGTAGTCATCGACGTCCATGCCAAAGGAAAGGCCCATGGAGGTCAACACCTCGTTAAGTTCCACCAAGGACTTCCGACCGAAGTTCTTGTATTTAAGCATATCGTTTTCCTTGTTGCGCACAAGTTCGCCAATCGTATGGATGTTAGCCATACGGAGGCAGTTGCTGGAGCGAACGGAGAGTTCCAGGTCGTCCACGCGGGTGCGCAGGAGCTGGGCGATACGCTGACGTTCTTCATCCATTTCAAGTTCTTCGGGGCTTTCGAGATCGCCTTCGAAGTTGATGAAGATTTCCAGGTGGTCCATGAGGAGCTTTGCAGCGTATGCAAGAGCGTCTTCCGGATCGATGGAACCGTCAGTCGTGATTTCCAGTTCCAGACGGTTGTAGTCCGTCTTCTGGCCAACGCGGGTATCGCTGATGTGCATCGCGACTTTCTGCACCGGGTTGAAGTTGGCGTCCATGGCGATCACGCCGATCGGAGCGTCCTTGTCCTTCAATTCGTCGGCAGTGACGTAGCCGCGACCGCTGGAAATCTTCACTTCCAGGGAGAGCGATGCGTTACCGTTCAAAGTAGCGATATGGACGTCCGGAGTCAAGATGGCAACATTCGGATTGTCCATGAAGTCCTTGGCCGTGACTTCGCCTTCGCCGGACATGTCCAGGCGGAGGGTTTCATCGTGGTCGGACAGGAGCTTCACGCGGATGCTCTTGAGATTCAGGATGATGTCGGTGACATCTTCCTTCACACCCGGAATCGTCGAAAATTCCTTATCGACGCCTTCAATTTTCACGGAGACAATAGCCGCACCCTGCAGAGAGGAAAGGAGCGAGCGACGGAGGGCGTTACCGAGGGTAATACCCCAGCCACGTTCCAAAGCCTCTACGACAAACTTGGCGTAGCGACCGTCTTCGCCGGTTTCCACTTTCTGGAAGCTGCGCGGCATCTGAAGTGATTTCCACATCATTGGCGATACCTCTTTTAATTAGACTCTTCTCTTCTTTTTAGGACGGCAACCATTGTGCGGAACGCCCGTCACGTCTCGAATAGAGAGAACTTCGAGGCCCGCATTCTTGATAGCACGGACAGCGGATTCACGACCGCCACCTGCGCCCTTGACGCGGACATCTACCTTGCGCATACCGAGGTCGAAAGCCTTGTGGGCGGCGACTTCAGCGGCGAGCTGGGCAGCGAACGGAGTGCTCTTGCGAGAGCCCTTGAAACCGGAGTTACCCGGAGAGCCCCAAGCGACCACGTTGCCGCGAGCATCGGTGATAGAAACGATTGTATTGTTGAAGGAAGCGAACACGCAGGCGATGCCCTGGATGTCAATACGCTTCTTGCCCTTCTTGACCTTTTCTTCTGTAGCAGCAGCGACCGGAGCTTCGGCAGCGGCAGCAGTTTCCTTAATTTCTTCTTCAGCCACGATGAATCTCCTTACTTCTTCTTGTTAGCCACAGTCTTCTTGGGGCCCTTACGAGTGCGGGCATTGGTACGGGAGCGCTGACCGCGGACCGGAAGGCCCTTGCGGTGGCGGATGCCACGATAGCAGCCAATATCCTGCAGACGCTTAATGTTCAAGGTAATTTCTGCGCGGAGCTGACCTTCCACGGAGTATTCGTCTTCGAGGAGATGGCGAATCTTACCTTGTTCTTCTTCAGTCAGGTCGTCACACTTCTTGTTCTTGTCGATGCCCAGCTGAGCACAGACCTTGTTAGCGGTGAACAGACCGACACCATAGATTGCCGTCAGACCGTACTCGACGGTCTTGTTTTTCGGTAAATCGACACCAGCGATACGTGCCATACGATCTCCTTATCCCTGCTTCTGCTTGTGACGGGGGTTCTTCGAACAGATGATGCGCAATACACCCTTGCGGCGGATGATCTTGCAGTTTTCACATCTGGGTTTGATGGAGGCTTTGATTTTCATAGGTTTGACCTTTCTTTGAAAATACCTATTACTTGTAACGGTATGTGATTCGCCCACGATTGAGGTCGTAGGGGGAAATCTCTACCAACACTTTGTCGTCCGGCAAAATTCGAATGAAATGCCGACGCATTTTTCCTGAAACATGAGCGAGAATCTCGTGGCCATTTCCAAGCTGGACACGGAAGAAGGCGTTGGGAAGAGCTTCCAACACAACACCTTCTACTTGTATTCCTTCTTCTTTAGCCACTAAGACGCCATCCTGCCGCGAATGCGGCCATGCTTGAGGAAACCTTCATAATTCTTGGTATGCAACTGGGCTTCGAGTTGACGGAGCGTATCCAGCGCCACACCGACCACGATAAGTACCGAGGTGCCCCCAATATAGAAACTCATATTGAGTGCGTCTTTGAGATGGAGCGGACCAACGCTGATTAAAGCGAGGAAAAGCGATCCAGGCAAAGAAATTCTCGTGAGAACGTGGTCTATGTACCTTGCAGTTTCGTTACCCGGACGGATTCCCGGTATAAATCCACCACTTCTCTTGAGGTTTTCGGCAATGTCGTTAGGGTTGTACTGGATTGCCGTGTAGAAGTAGGTGAAGAATATAATCAGGAGAGCGAAGATCACACTGTAGGTAATGTGACCCGGGATGAACGCAGCCGCAAAGGACTGCATCGCGGAAACGTTCGGGAACCAGGAAGCGATCATGGCCGGAATGAACATGATGCAGCTTGCGAAAATCACGGGAATCACGCCAGCGGTATTCACCTTGAAAGGCAGATAGCTGGACTGACCGCCCACGACCTTGGAGCCGACCGTCCTGCGAGGACTTTGGAGTGGAATGCGACGGTTCGCTTGCTCGACGAATACGATAAAGCCGATAATCAGCACGACGACAGCGAGAATGAAGATCTCGATGGCGAGCGGCTGGATATCTTCCTTAAACATTTCGAATTCTGCAAGGGCAGCCCGCGGAAGGCCGCCGACGATACCGGCGAAGATGATAAGAGAAATACCGTTACCCACACCGTGCGAGGTAATCTGCTCGCCCAGGTACATCACGAAGATCGTACCAGCGGTGAAGGTCAGGGTAGCTAGTAAGCGGAAACCGATGTTTCCGGCACCAGAGGAGAAGTCATCAGCCAAGACAGACACTCCGGCACCGGTAGCGGTTGTCACCTTAAGGGACGAAAGCCACACAGAAATGCCCCATCCCTGCAAGGCAGCGAGTGCTACCGTAAAGTAACGGGTATATTGGTTCAGCCTAGCGCGCCCCTCCTGACCTTCCTTCTGAAGCATCTGGATAGCGGGAATCACGGAGCCCATCAACTGGATGATGATGCTCGCGCTGATGTACGGCATGATACCCAGGGCAAAGATGGTCGCCTTGGCGAACGCACCGCCCGTGAAGGAGTCATACAGGCCGAACAAATTATTCGAGTTACGGAAGAACTCCGCCAGAACGGCAGAATTCACTCCGGGGATGGTGATGTGAGCGCCAAGGCGATAGATGATCAGAACACCGAGCGTAAAAAGGAGCTTTTTACGCAGGTCCTCGATCTTGAACGCATTGGCGAACGCATCGATAGCTTTCTTGAGAGCTTCCATTAGACGATCTCGACTTTGCCGCCAGCAGCTTCGATCATGGCCTTGGCCTTTTCGCTGATGGCGTTAACCTTTACATTGATTGCCTTGTCGATGGTACCAAAAGCGAGGACCTTGACCGGCAGTTCGATGTTCTTGATGAAACCCTGGTCAAACAGAGCCTGGGCGTCGAAGTCCGTCACGCTGCAAGAAGCGAGCTTCTTGAGGTTAACGATCTGGAATTCAACACCGGCGTGCTTGAAGCCACGCTTCGGGATGCGACGGTGGATCGGCATCTGGCCGCCTTCGAAAGCGACGCGACCGGCCCGTGCACTCTTACGAGCGCCGGCACCCTTCTGACCACGGCCAGCGGTGGTGCCCCAACCGGAACCCGGACCGCGACCAATGCGCTTGCGGCTCTTGCCCTTGGCAGCCTTGCCAGGATTGAGAGTATTGAGTTCCATCTTAGATCTCCTCGACCTTCACCATGTCAGCCACGGCATTGATCATGCCCTGGATGCTGGGGGTCAAAACGTGTTCAACAGACTGTCCGATCTTGCGGAGGCCGAGAGCAGCCACGTTAGCGCGGTGCATCGGGAGACGACGGACAGTACCCTTAATCAAAGTAATACGAACTTTCTTCATCGTGTATTACTCCTTAGGCATTGGCACCGCGGAGAGCGGCGCAGTCCTGTTTGTTCTTCTGAGCCAAGAGACCTTCGAGGCAGGCGCTCACGACAGTGCTCGGGTTGGAAGAACCGTGAATCTTGGTGAGGATGTTGCGCACACCGGCCAGTTCGAGAACGGCACGGGCAGCGGCACCGGCGATAACACCAGTACCCGGGGCAGCCGGCATCAAGAGGATGCGGGTTGCGCCGCTCTTGACTTCGATGTCGTGGGGGATGGTGCCGTCGAGGAGCTGCACTTCAACGATGTTGCGCTGAGCGGCTTCGGTACCCTTACGGATGGCTTCGGAAACTTCCTTAGCCTTGCCGAGACCGACACCGACCTTGCCGTTCTTGTTGCCGACGACAACGAGAGCGGAGAAGGACATGCGGCGACCGCCCTTGACGGTTTTCGCGCAACGGTTGATGTGTACAACCTTGTCTTCAAATTCAGAAACTTGAGCTTCGCGTTCCAAAGTGTACCTCACTAGAATTTGAGTCCGCCTTCACGAGCTCCCTCAGCGAGAGCCTGAACGCGACCGTGATAGATGTAACCGCCGCGGTCAAAGACCACGGATTCAATGCCCTTGGACTTAGCGACTTCAGCAATCTGGAGACCGAGCTGCTTGCTCTGTTCCGACTTCGTCATTTCACCGAACTTAGCCTGGAATTCCTTGGCGGTGGTGGTGAGCTGGACGAGAGACTTGTTGTTTTCGTCGTCGATAATCTGGGCTACCATGTGGGACAAGGAACGGCGAACAGCCAAACGAGGGCATTCTGCAGTTCCGACAACAGACTTGCGCACACGTTCGTGGCGTGCGATTCTGGACTGGATTCTTTTCTTAGCAATTGCAGTCATAGTTTACCCTTATTTACCTGTCTTCTTACCTTGCTTACGACGGACAATTTCGCCTTCGTACTTGATGCCCTTGCCCTTATACGGTTCAGGCTTGCGGTACTTGCGGATTTCTGCCGCAGCTTGGCCGACCTTCTGCTTGTCGATGCCCTTGATGGAGATCTTCAGCGGGTCGAGAGCCTTGAGTTCGACACCTTCGGGAGCCTTGAAGATGACCGGGTGAGAGAAGCCGAGAACCAGGTTGAGGTCCTTGCCCTTCTGTTCAACACGGTAGCCAACGCCCACGATTTCGAGCGTCTTCTGGAAACCCTTGGTCACGCCTTCGACCATGTTGGCGACGAGAGCGCGGGTGGTGCCGTGGATGGCACGGGTGAACTTCTGATCGTCAGGACGGGAGAAGGAAAGCTGGTTGCCTTCGAGCTTGATTGCAATCAGTTCATGAACGTCGGTCTCGAGCTTGCCGAGAGGACCTTCAACCTTGATGTTCTGACCATTGACGGCGACTTTCACGCCGGCCGGGATATTGATAATAGCTTTACCGATACGGGACATCTTTACCATACCTTTGCGATGACTTCACCACCCACGTTTTCCTTGCGGGCTTCGTGGTCGGTCATCACGCCTTTAGATGTGGAGATGATAGCATAGCCAAGGCCGTTACGGACGCGCGGAAGCTTGGCGGCGTCAACGTAGTGACGCAGACCAGGCGACGAAATGCGCTGGATGCCCTGGATTGCGGATTCGCCCTTCGTGTAACGGAGGAGGACCTTGAGAACGCCCTGCTTACCGTCATCGACGACGACGAACTTTTTAATGAAACCTTTTTCCTGCAACACGCGAGCGATTTCACGCTTCAAGTTGCTGGCAGGAATGTCCACCACGGGGAGCTTTGCCGAAGCGGCATTGCGGATACGGGTGAGCATATCGGCGATAGGATCTGTCATTGCCATGAGTATACTCTCCTTACCAAGACGACTTTGTGATACCGGGGATTTCGCCGGCGAGTGCCATTTCGCGGAAGCAAATACGGCAAAGGCCAAAGCGGCGCATAAAGGCGTGCGGCCTACCGCAACGCTTGCAACGGTTGTACCCACGAACGGTATACTTCGGAGTACGCTTGCATTTTTCAATCATTCTTTTGCTTGCCATGGTATTACCTTACTTCCTGAAGGGGAGTCCAAGTTCTTCAAGCAGGGCGCGGCCTTCGTCGTCCGTCTTTGCAGAGGTCACGAAGGAGATGTCCATACCGAAAGTACGAGAAATCTTGTCAATGTCGATTTCAACAAAGATGGTCTGTTCCTTGATGCCGAGGGTGAAGTTACCCATGCCATCAAAGCCACGGCGTGCGAGACCACGGAAGTCACGGACACGCGGAAGGTCGATGTTGATGAGACGGAAGAGGAAGTCCCACATGTTGTCGCCGTGCAGGGTGACCTTGGCACCGATGCCAATGCCTTCGCGCAGGTGGAACTGGGCGATAGCCTTCTTGGCGTTGGTGACGACGGCCTTCTGACCGGTAATGGCGGTCAGGGTATCGACGGCTTCATCCAGGATCTTGCGGTTAGAGGCGGCAGCGCCGACACCCATGTTGAGCACGATCTTCTGGAGGCGGGGAATTTCCATCACGTTCTTGTAAGCAAACTTCTGCTGCAAGGCCGGAACGACTTTTTCGAGATAAAATTGCTTCATCTGGTTCATGTGTTACCTCTAGATAGCCTTGCCGGACTTGACGCTCACGCGGGAAGCCTTCTTGCCGGCTTCGCGCACGATACGTGTACGGACAGGAGTGTTGCCTTCGAGAAGCATCACGTTGGAAATGTCGATCGGCAGTTCCTTTTCGATGATGCCACCCGTCTGATTGGTCTGGGACGGCTTTTCATGACGCTTGCGGACGTTCACGCCCGAAACGGTCACCTTGCCATCCTTGACACTAATCACGGTGCCGGTCTTGCCCTTGTTGGCACCGGAAATCACCTTGACGTTATCATTCTTCTTGATGTTTGCCATTAGAGAACCTCAGGTGCGAGGGAGATGATCTTCATGTATTTCTTGTCGCGGAGCTCACGAGCCACCGGTCCAAAAATACGGGTTCCACGGGGTTCACCATCCTTGTTGATGAGAACCACGGCATTGTCCGAGAAACGGATGAACGTTCCATCCGGACGTGCGATTTCCTTGCGCGTGCGAACGACGACGGCGTCAGCTACGGAACCCTTCTTCACCTTGCTCTGGGGGATTGCGTCCTTGACGGCAACCTTGATGACATCACCGATGCTGGCATAGCGACGGTTGGTGCCACCCAAAACGCGGATGCAGGCGACTTCCTTGGCTCCACTGTTATCGGCCACGACGAGTCTGGTTTCTTCTTGAATCATATTCGCCTTACTCCAAAACGATTATTTCTTCTTAGCTACAATGCGAACGAGGCGCCAGCGCTTCGTTGCAGAGAGCGGACGAGTTTCCATGATTTCCACCAGGTCGCCTTCGCCGGCTTCGTTGTTTTCATCGTGAGCCTTGAGCTTCTTGGTGGTGGTCATGATCTTGTTGTACACCGGGTGACGCTTACGGTTTTCAACTACGACGGTGATGGTCTTGTCCATCTTGTCAGAGCTGACGACACCCTGTCTTACCTTACGAAGGTTTCTATCCATTTCCTGCTCCTGCCCGGCTTATGCCTTGGCCTTTTCGGTGAGGATGGTCTTGACCCTAGCGATATCCTTGCGGGTATTGCGGATCGAAGAGGGTTTTTCCAAGTTACCGAGCTTGGCAGCCATACGGTAATTGAACAAATCGAGATTCAACTGAGCCAGTTTTTCCTTGAGCTGGTCAACGCCCAGTTCCTTTAATTCACGTGCCTTCATTAGATCTCCGATTCTTCGATGATTTTGCACTTGAGGGGGAGCTTCTGTGCTGCGACATGGAGAGCTTCCATGGCCAGTTCACGTTCGACACCACCCATTTCGAAAATGATGCGACCCGGGAGGATAACGGCTGCCCAGAATTCGACGGCGCCCTTACCCTTACCCATACGGGCTTCAGCGGGGTGACGGGTAACCGGCTTGTCGGGGAAGACGCGGATCCAGACGCGGCCACCGCGCTTGATCTTACGGGTCATGGCGATACGAGCGGCTTCAATCTGACGAGCAGTCAGCCAGCACTTTTCAAGAGCCTGAATGCCGAATTCGCCGAAGGCGATGGAATTGCCGCGGGAGGCAATGCCCTTCATGCGGCCTTTCATCTGCTTACGATGTAATGTTCTTTTAGGACTCAGCATAATTACTTCTCTCTCTTGTTATCGTTCATGACGTCCTTGCCAATCTTTTCGCCGTGCATGATCCAGACCTTGATACCGATGGCACCATAAACGGTCTTGGCGATTGCAGTAGCGTAGTCGATGTCGGCACGGAGAGTGTGCAGAGGCACGCGGCCTTCGGCATACTTTTCGACGCGGGCAATTTCGGCACCACCGAGACGGCCACCGCACTGCACCTTGATACCTTCCACACCCATGCGCATAGCGGACTGGATGGCGCGCTTCATGGCGCGACGGAAGGAAATACGCTTTTCGAGCTGACGTGCAATGTTTTCGGCAACCAGCTTGGCATCCGTTTCGGGACGCTTGATTTCCTGGACGTTAATATAGATTTCTTTACCGGTGAGGAACTGGAGTTCGCCCTTGAGCTTCTCCAATTCTTCGCCCTTACGGCCGATCACGATACCCGGACGGGCGGTAAAGAGGTTCACGTTCACCTTCTTGACGGTACGTTCGATGCCGACCTTGGAGAGGGAGGCATGTTCGAAACGCTTCATCAAGTAGCGACGGAGCACGATGTCTTCATAAAGAAGATCGGCAAACTTGTCTTCGGCATACCACTTGGATTCCCAGCCGCGGATAACGCCAAGACGAAGACCATTCGGATGAGTTTTCTGACCCATTGTAATTACTCCTTGTTGGCCACAACGACTGTGATGTGAGAGAGCGGCTTTTCGATACGGAAAGCACGGCCCTGGGAACGCGGGTGGATACGCTTCATGATGGTACCACCGTCGGCAGTGATGGTCTTGACGACCAGTTCTTCGGCGGCAACGGCACCAGCGGCCTTCTGCTTGAAGTTAGCGACAGCGGACTTCAGAGCATTTTCGACCAGCGGGGCACCCTTGGTCTGCGTGTGGAGAATAGAAAGCATTGCGAATGCTTCTGCAACGGACTTGCCGCGAACCAGGTCGACAACGCGACGGAGCTTGCGGACGCCGTAACGGACGTTTTTCACTTTAGCAACAGCTTGCATTATTTCTTTCCTCCAGCGGCGGTTTCAGTCTTACGGTGACCGCGGAAAGTGCGGGTCATGGAGAATTCACCCAGCTTGTGGCCGACCATGTTTTCGGTCACGTAGACGGGGATGAACTGCTTGCCGTTATAGACGGAGAACGTAAGTCCGACCATATCAGGAATGATGGTGGAACGACGGGACCAGGTCTTGATAGCCTGTTTCTTGTCGGAACCGGCCATCGCCTGGGCTTTGCTCAAAACGTGGGAATCCACGAAAGCGCCTTTTTTAAGGGATCTGGACATGAATTAGGCCCTCTTCTGACGACGACGTACGATAAACTTATCGGTACGCTTATTGTTACGAGTTTTGGCACCCTTAGAGTTCTTACCCCAAGGAGAGCACGGATGACGACCACCAGAGGTACGACCTTCACCACCACCAAGGGGGTGATCGACCGGGTTCATAACGACACCACGGACGGACGGGCGAATACCGAGCCAGCGAGAGCGGCCAGCAGAACCCGAGGATTCATTCATGTGATCGATATTGGAAACCTGACCGACGACTGCGAGGCATTCTTCCGGAATGTAGCGAACTTCGCCACTCGGGAGCTTGACCTGGCAGAGCTTTCCGTCCTTGGCAACCAGTTCTGCACCGGCACCGGCGGAACGGGCGATCTGGGCACCCTTGCCCGGTTTCATTTCGATGTTGTGGATAATGGTGTTCAGCGGAATATCGCGGAGCGGAATAGCGTTACCCACGCGGAATTCGGCACCTTCGCCGGAATTCAGCACGTCACCGACCTTGATTTCGGCCGGGGCGATGATGTAGCAGCGCTTGCCGTTCTGGTACTTGACCAGGGCGATACGAGCGGAACGGTTCGGATCGTATTCGATCGTTTCAACCGTGCAGGGGATGCCTGCGAACTTGCGCTTGAAGTCGATGATACGATACAGTTTCTTGTGACCACCACCGCGACGGCGGGAGGTGATTTCACCGGCGTTGTTACGGCCGGAGCTACGCTTGATGCCTTCGGTGAGCGGCTTGTACGGCTTGTCCGCAGTGATTTCCTTGCGGTCACCAATCTGCTTGTAGCGCAGCGTCGGGGTAAGCGGGCGATAAGACTTCAGACCCATGATTATACTCCTTCGAACTCGGCAATCTTTTGCCCGGCCTTAAGCGTGATGTAGGCCTTCTTCCAGTTGGACTTCTTGCCGGCGACCATGCCCATACGAACGCGCTTCATCTTGCCGCGGTTGATAAGGGTGTTGACGGAATCGACCTTGACATTGAAACGCTTTTCGATGGCGTCCTTGATCTCGGTCTTCGTTGCGGTCTTGGCAACCTTGAAAACATACTTGTGCACGTCGTTACGCTTGTTGACCATGTTCTTCATGGTCTCTTCGGTAATGTGCGGTGCAACGAGGATTTCGTGAAGTTCACTCATTAGCGGCCTCCTTCCAGTTCGGCGAGAGCTGCCTGGGAGATGACGACGTTGTTGGCGCGAACGATGTCGTAAGTGTTGACATCGGCAACGCGGGCGCAACGGCACCAAGGAATGTTGTTAGAAGACAGGTAAAGGTTCTTGTCAGCTTCGCTCACGAGGAAGAGAGCGTTGCGCTGTTCGAGACCGGCCTTAGAAAGGACGGCGAGGAGATCCTTGGTCTTCGGGGCGTCGAAAGCGAGAGCTTCGAACACCTGCACCTTGCCTTCGGCAGCCTTAGCAGCGAGAGCAGAGCGGAAAGCGATCTTCTTGACCTTCTTGTTCACCTTTTCAAAGTAGTCATGGGACTTCGGACCATGAGCCTTGGCACCACGAACCCACACTGCAGAGGTGTTCTGACCGGAACGAGCGCGGCCCGTACCCTTCTGCTTCCAGGGCTTCTGACCACCACCGCTAACGGCGGACTTGTTCTTGGTCTGGGCAGTGCCCTGACGGTTGTTGTTCAGAATAGCCTTGATATGCAAGTACATGCAGACCTTGTTGACTTCCTGATCGAACATGGCCGGGAGCTGAATATCATTCTTGAAATCGCCAGTAGCGGCGAAAAGCTTTGCTGTAGCCATTAGTCTTTCCTCACCACGATGATGCTGTTCTTTGCACCGGGAACTGCACCGCGGACAAAGATCAGGTTGCGGTCGCCGTCAACCTTGACGACCTGGAGGTGCTTCACGGTCACTTTCTTGTTACCGAACTGACCGGCCATACGCTTGCCCGGGAAAACGCGGCCCGGATAAGAGTGAGCGGACGTACCACCCGGTTCGCGCATGTTGTGCGTACCGTGAGAACGAGGACCGCTGTGGAAGTTATGGCGCTTGATGGTACCGGAGAAGCCGTGACCCTTGGAGAGGCCAGAGACATTCACCATCTTCACATCGGCGAAGTCAGCTGCACCGAATTCCTTGCCAACCGGCCAGGCTTCGAGATCAGCGACATCGAATTCAGCGAGGTGTTCACGAACAGCGACATCAGCCTTCTTGAAGTGGCCGATTTCTGCCTTGTTGGCGCGCTGTTCTTTCTTGAGACCAAAGCCGATCTGGACAGCAGTGTAGCCGTCCTTCTCTTCTGTCTTATGGCAAACGACCACGCACGGACCGGCTTCGAGAACCGTTACAGGGACGCGTTCGCCCTGTTCCGTGAACACTTGGGTCATTCCCAATTTCTTTGCGAGAATACCGTTCATTGTTATTAAACCTTAATTTCGACTTCAACGCCTGCCGGCAAGTCAAGTTTCATGAGGGAATCTACAGTCTGCGGCGTAGCATCAAGGATGTCGATCAGACGCTTGTGCGTACGGGATTCGAACTGTTCACGGGAAGTCTTGTTGATATGCGGAGAGCGAATCACCGTATACTTCTGGATCTTCGTCGGAAGAGGGATGGGGCCGGCAATGCGTGCCCCAGTGTTCTTAGCTGTATTCACGATGTCTTGAGCGGAGCGGTCGATCATACGATGGTCGAAGCTCTTCAAGCGAATACGAATGCGTTCACCAGCCATGATAATTCCTTACTTGATGATTTCGGTTACGGAGCCAGCGCCAACGGTACGGCCACCTTCGCGGATTGCGAAGCGGAGCTGCTTTTCCATTGCCACCGGGGCGA
>NZ_FRAY01000011.1 GCF_900142475.1 Fibrobacter sp. UWH4 | reverse complement strand
TCGCCCCGGTGGCAATGGAAAAGCAGCTCCGCTTCGCAATCCGCGAAGGTGGCCGTACCGTTGGCGCTGGCTCCGTAACCGAAATCATCAAGTAATCGGATAATAAAATGCCCAGAGAACTCATCACGCTCGAATGCACCGAATGCAATCAGCGCAACTATGACTGCGACAAGAACAAGCGTCTTCACCCCTCCCGCGTGGAGTACAAGAAGTACTGCCCGTTCTGCCGCAAGCATACTGTTCACAAGGAAACCAAGTAAGGAAGTCCGAATAGGTCGGTAGCTCAATTGGTAGAGTCACGGTCTCCAAAACCGTTGGTTGGGGGTTCGAGTCCCTCCCGACCTGCTCACTTCCTGGAGTCATTATGCGCAAGATCCAGCAATATGTCAAGGAATCCATCGAGGAACTGAAAAAAGTTACTTGGCCTACTTGGGAAGAACTCAAGGGATCCACCCTCGTCGTGATGCTGTTCAGCGTCATTATGGGTCTTTATATTGCAGGACTTGACGTTGGTTTCTCTTGGATCATTGACAAAATTATGGGAAGAGGTTAATGTTATGCCTGAAATGAAGTGGTATGCAATTCACACCTTTTCCGGTCAAGAAAACAATATTAAGAAACGTATCGAGCAGATGATTGAACGCGAAGGCGTTCAGGAAAAGTTCGGACGGATTCTCTTGCCGACCCGCGAAGTGGTTTCCACCGTTCGCGGTCATCGTCATGTATCCGTGCAGAACGCGATGCCCACTTACGTTTTCATTGAAATGGTGCTGGACGAGCTCACCCAGCATTTGGTGATGAACATCAATGGCGTCACCCATTTCTTAGGAATGACACCCACCAAGAGGGTGGCTATTCCTTTACAACAGAGCGAGGTCGATCGTCTTTTGGGAGTTGATCCTAGTGGCTCCACAGAAGGCGAGATCCAAAATCCGTACTCCATTGGCGAAAATGTCCGCATCAAGGAAGGTCCCTTCAAGGACTTTGTGGGCGTCGTAGACGAAATCATGGAAGACAAGACCAAGATCAAGGTCATGGTGACTGTCTTCGGTCGTTCTACGCCTGTCGAACTTTCCTACAACCAGGTCGAGTCCGACATCGCATAATAGTGCGGTTTTGAAACGGAGATAATACAGTGGCAAAGAAAATCACAGGTTATATTAAGCTCCAGATTCCGGCCGGTGCTGCTAACCCGGCTCCCCCGGTAGGTCCCGCCCTTGGTCAGAAGGGTGTGAACATTATGGAATTCTGCAAGCAGTTCAACGCTAAGACCCAGAACGACAAGGGAATGATTATCCCGGTCGTTATTACGGTCTATGCTGACAAGAGCTTTACCTTCATCACGAAGGTTTCGCCGGTTCCTGCCCTCATCAAGAAGGCAGCCGGAATTGAAAGCGGCTCTGGCGAACCCAACCGTAAGAAAGTTGGTAAGCTCACCAAGGCCCAGGTCCAGGATATCGCCCAAAAGAAGATGCCGGATCTAAACACAATCGACCTCGAAGCCGCTATGCGCATGGTCGCGGGCACCGCTCGCTCCATGGGTGTTGAAGTGGTTGACTGAGGCAGGTAATTCACCGTTACGTATCTGACAGGAAACACCATGTTCAGAGGAAAAAAATACAAGAAGATTGCTGAAAGCATCGACCGTAACAAGGCTTACGATCTTGCTGAAGCAGTCCAAATCCTTAAAAAGTCCGAATTGAAGTTCGACCAGACGGTCGAAATCCACTTCAATCTCGGTGTGGACCCAAAACATTCCGACCAAGTGGTTCGTGGCACTGTTGTGCTGCCGCATGGTACCGGTCGTCAGGTCCGCGTCTTGGTTTTCTGCAAGGACAATAATCTTGAAGTTGCAAAGAACGCAGGCGCAGACTACGCTGGTGGTGCTGACTTGGTTCAGAAGATTCAGGAAGGCTGGCTGGACTTTGATTCCGTCGTTGCTACTCCCGACATGATGCCGGTGATTAGTAAGGTCGCTAAGGTCCTCGGTCCTCGCGGTTTGATGCCTTCTCCGAAGGCCGGCACGGTTACGGTTAACGTGGCCCAGACGGTTAAGGAACTCAAGGCTGGTAAGATCCAGTACCGCGTTGACAAGGGCGCCAACGTCCATGCCCCCGTAGGCAAGCTCTCCTTCGGCGTTGATCAGCTGGTTGAAAACACCAAGGCTGTGATCGACTCCGTCGTCAAGAACAAGCCTCAATCTTCTAAGGGCACCTACATTAAGAGCCTTACGTTGTCTGCAACGATGGCTCCGGGCATCAAACTTGATATGGCACTGACGCGATAGGAGACACCATGAAAGCTGTAGTTAAAAAACAACAGACTGTGGACGCGCTCGTCGAGTCCTTCAATGGCGCTACCGCCGTCTATCTGCTCAATTATCAAGGCATGACCGTAGAAAAGGACAATGCCCTTCGCAAGGCACTCGCATCTAAGGGTGTGAAGTACCACGCTGTGAAGAACACTCTTCTCAAGCGCGTTCTCGCTGCCCTCAAGGTCGAAGGTCTCGACGACCTCCTCACCGGAGCTACCTCCGTGATGGTCGGTTTCGAAGAAGACCCGCTTCTGCCTGCTCGCGAAATTGAAGCATTCCACAAAGCAAACCCCGATTTCTTGGTTGCCAAGAGCGTGTACCTTGATGGCAAGGCGATGCCTGGCTCCGAAGTCGTGAACCTCTCCAAGATCCCGGATCGTAAGGGCATGATCGCTCAGATCGTCTCCATCGCTCTCGGACCTGGCTCCACGATCGCCGGTCAAATCAAGACACTCCAGGAAAAGCTGGAAAAAGAATCGGGCTCCGAAGCTGCTCCCGAAGCCGCTGCGGAAGCTTAACAACAAACCACAAACCAAAAAATTTAAACGGAATAATCGGAGAAACACATCATGGCAACTGATATCAAGGCACTGGGCGATCAAATCGTTGGTCTTACCCTTCTCGAAGCCAAGGCTTTGGCTGACTACCTTAAAGAAACCCACGGCATCGAAGCTGCTGCCGGTGGCGCCGTCGTAATGGCCGCTGCTGCTGCCGCTCCTGCTGAAGAAAAGACTGAATTCGACGTGATCCTCGTCGAATGCGGCGCTAAGAAGATGGACGTCCTCAAGGCTGTCCGCGCCATCACCGGTCTGGGCCTCAAGGAAGCTAAGGACCTGGTCGAAAAGGCCAACAGCGTGGTCAAGGAAGCTATGCCGAAGGCTGACGCTGAAAAGCTCAAGAAGGACCTGGAAGATCTCGGAGCAAAGGTCGCTCTGAAGTAATGCTTTCACTTCATTGACTATTATACGCCAACTGCCTGCACTTTATGTGCGGGCTTTTGGTGTATTAAGTTTTTTTGCTATTTTTTGATAAAAAAGCTCTTCACCGGATGAGGTATTTCAAATGACCACGGAGCGAAAAAGTTATTCCTCCAACAAGTTCCAGCTGGAACTCCCGTACCTGATCGAAGTCCAGAAGGCTTCGTACGAGCAATTCCTCCAGAAGGAAATTCCGCAAGAAAAACGTCTTAAGGTTGGGCTGGAACGCGTGTTCCAGGATATTTTCCCCATTACCGACGTCAAGGGTCTTTACTCCCTTAATTACGAAGGCTATTATTTCGGTATCCCGAAGTACAGCATCCCTGAATGCCGTGAGCGCGGTCTCACGTATTCCATGGAGCTTTACGCTACCCTTTCCCTCCAGATTTTCGAGGAAGATGGCGAAGATCGCAAGCTCAAGGAAGAAGTCAAGAACGACGTCCTTATTTGCGAACTCCCGATCATGACTGAAAACGGTACGTTCATCGTCAATGGCGCTGAACGCGTTGTCGTTTCCCAGTTGCACCGTTCCTACGGTATCAGTTTTGACGAAGAACTCCAGCCCAGCGGCCGTTCCGACTACAAGAGCCGCATTATTCCGCACCGCGGTGCCTGGGTGGAATTCAATACCGAAGGCGACACCCTTTACCTCATCATCGACCGCAAGAAGAAGCTTGCCGCGACGACCATGCTCCGCTGCATCGGTTTCGAGACCACGCAGGACATCCTGAAGCTGTTCTACAAGAAGACCGAAGAAGTCTCCGTGGAAGAAATGGCCGAACAGTTCGACGAAAACGGCGTCTGCGTGCTCATCGACCGCATCCTGTTCGAAGACGTCATCGACACGAGCTCGGGCGAAGTGGTCCTTGCCGCTAACGATGTCATCGACGAGATGAAGCTCGAAACGCTCCGTCAGAGCAACGTCGAAAAGATTGTCCTCCTCTCCAAGGACGAAGACAACCTCCTTATCCACTACACCCTCGCTGCCGACAAGTCCAAGTCCCGCGAAGACGCCCTCAAGGCCATCTACTCCGTGACGCACCAGCAGCAGGATGAAGCTCCGGACATGCGCACTGCCGAACTCTACTTCGACAGCCAGTTCATTTCCGATCCGCACAAGTACGATCTCGGCGAAGTGGGCCGCTATCGCTTGAACGCAAAGATTTATAGCCGCTCCGAAATCCGCGACGTCCTCGCTGAACAGGGCGACGAATTCAAGATCCCAGCCCTCACCGACATGACCATGAGCAAGGCCGACTTCCTTGCCATCATCGAATACATGGTCGGTCTCTACAACGGCACCGAAGGCTACGCCCTGGACGATATCGACCACCTGGGCAACCGCCGCACCCGTTCCGTGGGCGAACTTCTTGCCAACCAGATTTCCGTGGGCCTCTCCCGTATGTCTCGCGTGATCCGCGAGAACCTGAACCTCCACGGCGAAGACGAACAGACGACTCCGCGTGACCTCGTGAACACCCGTATGGTGAGCTCCGTCGTGCAGTCCTTCTTCGGATCGAGCCAGCTGTCCCAGTTCATGGACCAGATGAACCCGCTTTCCGAACTGACACACAAGCGTCGTCTCTCCGCTCTCGGCCCCGGTGGCCTTTCCCGCGAACGTGCAGGCTTCGAAGTCCGTGACGTGCACTACACTCACTACGGCCGTCTCTGCCCGATCGAAACTCCGGAAGGCCCGAACATCGGTCTTATCAACTCCCTCGCTTCCTTCGCCGTGGTGAACCACTTCGGCTTTATCGAGACTCCGTACCGTATCGTGGGCCTCATCGACTTCAAGGATGCCAAGGGCAACGTCGTGAAGATCCCCGAATCCAAGTGGCACTTCGGTATCTTCAAGGCTTTCGTGCACGACCCGCACCTGTTCCTGGAACTCGAACTCACCAGGAAGCAGATCGACTCCGTGCGCATGAACCTCGACATCAAGCAGCGCGACCTGTTCGACGGTTTCGTGAACAAGGTGTTTGCTTTCAAGGATGTCGATGGCAACGTGACTTACTACCGTAACGGTTTCACCGTCGATGACTTCAACGGCAAGGCCGACTACGAACAGGTGGGCACTGTGGTCGAACAGATCGTTTCCGACTACATCACCTTCCTCACCGCCGACGAAGAAGACGCTTTCAAGGTGGCTCCGGCTTCTACCGAACTCACCGAAGACAACCGCTTCAAGGGCGACATGGACGGCTACGTGATCGTCCGCGACAAGAGCGAATATCCGCACCTCATGCGCCAGGACAGCTTCGCTCTCGACGACACCGAAACCGAACGCATCGACCTCATGGACGTGGCCCCGATGCAGATCGTGTCCGTGGCCGCTGGTCTTATCCCGTTCCTGGAACACGATGACGCTAACCGTGCATTGATGGGTTCCAACATGCAGCGCCAGGCGGTGCCTCTGCTCCGCGCCGAAGCTCCGATCGTGGGTACGGGTCTCGAACGCCGCGCCGCTCTCGACTCGGGTACGGTCGTCCGCGCCAAGCACGACGGTAAGGTGACTTTCGTCGACGCACGCAACATCACCGTGCAGCGTGGCAACATGGTCGACGGCAACTTCGTGCCGCTCACCGGTCTTGGCGAAGACTACGAATTCCTCGGCAAGGATCCTATCGATACTTACGTGCTCCGCAAGTTCGAGCGCTCTAACCAGGATTCCTGCATCAACCAGAAGCCGATCGTTGACGTGGGCGACTTCGTGAAGGCTGGCGACGTGCTGGCTGACGGTGTGTCGACCGACCACGGCGAACTGGCTCTCGGTAAGAACATCCTCATCGGCTTCCTCCCCTGGAACGGTTACAACTACGAAGACGCCGTTATCATCTCGGAAGAACTCGCCATCAAGGACACCTTCACTTCTATCCATATCGAAGAATACGAAATGGAAGTCCGCGATACCAAGCGCGGTCCGGAAGAACTCACTCGCGAAATTCCGAACGTCGGCGAAGACGCTTTGCGCAACCTCGACGAAAACGGCGTGATCCGCGTCGGTGCCGAAGTGACTGCCGACGATATCCTCGTGGGTAAGGTGACGCCGAAGGGTGAAACTGAACTTTCTCCGGAAGAACGCTTGCTCCGCGCCATCTTCGGCGAAAAGGCCGGCGATGTCCGCGATTCTTCCCTCAAGGCTCCTCCGGGAATGAAGGGCGTGGTTCTCGAAACCCGCATCTTCAGCAAGAAGGACAAGGCCGACAAGAATAGCAAGGAAAAGGACCAGGAAACGATCAACGAGATCCGCGCCAACTTCCAGGCTCAGATCGACAAGATCAAGGCTTCCTGCTCCGAACATTTGTTCGAACTCCTCGGCGGCAAGGCTGCCGGCAAGGTCATGGACAACGAAACTCACGAACTCCTGATTCGCGAAGGCCAGACCTACACCGAACAGAACCTCTCCGTGATCGACGTGACCAAGGTGTCCCCGTCTTCTACCTTCGTGGTGGGCGACGACGAACTCCAGGAAAAGGTCCTTACGCTCGTGCTCGTTGCTCGCGACAACCTCGATACCCTGACCCGCACCATGGAAAAGGAAATCGACAAGGTCACGAAGGGCGACGAACTCAAGCCGGGCGTGCTCAAGTGCGTCAAGGTCTACATCGCGAAGAAGCGCTGCCTCTCCATCGGTGACAAGATGGCTGGTCGCCACGGTAACAAGGGTGTGGTTTCCAAGATCGTTCCGGTCGAAGACATGCCGTTCACCGAAGACGGTCGTCCGCTCCAGATTCTTCTGAACCCGCTGGGCGTGCCTTCTCGTATGAACATCGGTCAGGTGCTTGAAGTTCACCTGGGCTGGGCTGCAAAGACCCTCGGCTTCAAGGTGACGACTCCGGTGTTCGACGGTGCCAAGTTCGAAGATATCTGCAAGGAACTCGAAAAGGCTTACCAGAAGAACCCGATCGTGAACTACGAAATGGATCCGGACAACAACAAGATTATCGGTAAGGCCAAGCTCTATGACGGCCGTACCGGTGAAGCCTTCCTGAACCCGGTGACGATCGGTTACATGTACTACCTGAAGCTCGGTCACTTGGTGGACGACAAGATCCACGCCCGTTCTATCGGTAGCTACGCTCTCGTGACCCAGCAGCCTCTTGGCGGTAAGAGCCAGTTCGGTGGCCAGCGCTTCGGTGAAATGGAAGTGTGGGCTATGGAAGCTTACGGCGCCGCTTACACGCTGCAGGAACTCCTCACCGTCAAGTCTGACGACGTGCAGGGCCGTTCCAAGGTGTACGATGCCATCGTTCACGGTCAGAACACTCCGAAGCCGGGTGTTCCTGAATCCTTCAACGTTATGATCCGCGAAGTTCGTTCTTTGGGTCTCAATATTCAGACCAATGGAGATAAGTAATATGGTCGAAGAAATTGAACGCGACAATTCTGGCGATATTTCGATTCACCTCGCCGCTCCGGAAATGATCCGCAGCTGGTCCCATGGTGAAGTGACCAAGCCCGAAACCATCAACTACCGTTCCTTCAAGCCTGAAAAGGATGGTCTTTTCTGCGAAAAGATCTTTGGACCGGTGAAGAACTGGGAATGTAACTGCGGTAAGTTCAAGCGCATTCGTTACAAGGGTGTCGTCTGTGACCGTTGCGGCGTGGAAGTGACTCACTCCAACGTGCGCCGTAAGTACATGGGCCACATCGAACTTGCTATTCCCCTGACCCACACCTGGTTCGTCCGTAACCAGCCGTGCGTCATCGGCGCCCTCCTGAACCTTTCTACCAAGGACCTCGACAACATCATCTACTACGAAAAATATGTTGTCATCGATCCGGGTGACGCCGACCTCGAACCGAACGCTCTGATTGATGAAGCCCAGTACCAGGACCTCACCAACGAAGGCCGTACTTTCGACGCCAAGATGGGTGCTTCCGCCATCAAGCAGCTGCTTGACCGCGTGGACCTCACCGCCCTTTCCGCCGAACTCCGTACGCAGGCCCTGTCCAAGTCCAAGACCAAGCAGGACGACGCCCTCAAGCGCCTCAAGGTGGTGGACGCCTTCCTCAAATCCCAGCGCGAAAGTTTCCGTAGCTACTACGAAAATCCGGAAAAGGCCATGAAGGCCGATTCCCAGCAGCCGTGGCTGCGTGGCCTCGCCGAAGCCGTCGCCGAATTCAAGGCCGACTACGAGACCAAGCACGAGAACTTCATCGTGGCAGACGCCTACGAAGATTTCCGCCACCGCTATCCGAACGAAGCCCGCTTGCTCGCCAACCAGCCGTCTTGGATGATCCTCGACGTGCTTCCGGTGATTCCGCCTGACCTGCGTCCGCTCGTTCCGCTCGAAGGCGGCCGTTTCGCAACGTCCGACCTGAACGAACTCTATCGCCGCGTCATCAACCGCAACAACCGTCTGAAGAAGTTGATCGACCTCCGCGCCCCGAACGTGATTCTCTGCAACGAAAAGCGTATGTTGCAGGAAGCCGTTGACCAGCTGTTCGACAGCGGCCGCCGCACTGCCCGTGCAGGCTCCGCCCGTCCGATGAAGAGCCTCGCCGAACTCCTGAAGGGTAAGCAGGGCCGCTTCCGTATGAACTTGCTCGGTAAGCGTGTCGACTACTCCGGTCGTTCCGTGATCGTGGTGGGCCCGGAACTTCGTATGCACCAGTGCGGTCTGCCGAAGCGCATGGCTCTCGAACTTTACAAGCCGTTCATTATCCACCGTCTGGAAGAAGAAGGTATCGTCTATACCCTCAAGTCCGCCAAGAAGTACGTGGACGCCGAACGTCCGGAAGTGTGGGACATCCTCGAAGAAATTATCGAAGACCACCCGGTGATGCTGAACCGTGCCCCGACGCTTCACCGTCTGGGTATCCAGGCGTTCTACCCGCGCCTGATCGAAGGTAACGCAATCCGCCTTCACCCGCTCGTCTGTACCGCATTCAACGCGGACTTCGACGGTGACCAGATGGCATGCCACCTTCCGCTGTCTTTCGAAACGCAGCTCGAATGCCGCGTTCTCATGCTCTCTTCGAACAACATTCTTCACCCGGCATCCGGTCAGCCGATCGCTGTTCCCGGCCAGGATATCGTGCTCGGTCTGTACTACCTGACCAAGCCGCGTCCGGCCCGTAAGGGTGAAGGCATGCACTTCTTCGACGCTGCCGAAGCCGTGCGCGCCTACGAAAACGGTGCTGTCGATCTGAACGCTATCGTTTATCTGAAGCTCAAGGCCGGCCAGAAGGTCTACATGGGCGCCCTCGAAAAGGATGCCGTGTGCCTGCGCGAATCCGCCGACGACAATGGCAATATCGAAGTCGCTGTCAAGGCTGGCGAAAAGATCAAGTTCCTTATCCTTAAGGAAGACAATGTTATCAAGACGACCGTCGGTCGTATCATCTTCAACGAGTTCGTTCCGAAGGAACTCGGCTACGCCAACGAAACCTTCGGCAAGAAGGTGATTGCGAAGTCCATCGACGACCTGTACCGCCGCACCGGTAACCGCGTGACCGTGGATTACCTGGATGACCTGAAGGCGAACGGTTACAAGTGGGCTACCCGCGCCGGTTCTTCTGTGGCTATCGCCGAAATGGTGATCCCGAAGGAAAAGCAGGAAATGCTCGACAAGGCTGCCGAACAGGTTTCCCGCATCCGTAGCCTCTATGAAGACGGTGTGATTACCGACGGTGAACGTTATAACCAGACGATCGACGTCTGGTCCAAGACGACCTCCGAAGTTGCTGCCAAGCAGTGGGACTTGCTCTCCAGCGACCGTGACGGCTTCAACCCGGTCTACATGATGGCCGACTCCGGCGCTCGTGGTAGCCGCGAACAGATTAAGCAGCTGTCCGGTATGCGTGGTTTGATGCAGAAGCCGATTAAGCAGCTCGGTGGTCAGGAAGTTATTGAAAACCCGATTAAGTCCTGCTTCCGCGAAGGCCTGAACGTGATGGAATACTTCATCTCGTCTCACGGTGCTCGTAAGGGTCTTGCTGATACCGCCCTTAAGACGGCTGACGCTGGTTACCTGACACGCCGTCTCGTGGACGTGGGCCAGGACCTCGTGATTACCGAAGAAGACTGCGGTACCACGAACGGCATCGAAGTTTCTGCGTTCAAGGACGGTGACGATACCGTGATTGCTCTTGAAGAACGTCTCCTCGGTCGCGCTCCGGTGGACGACATCAAGCACCCGGTGACTGGCGAAGTGATCGTCAAGGCCGGCGAACTCGTGACCGAACGTGACCTCGCGAAGATTTCTGCGACGGGTCTCGAACATATCAAGATGCGCTCGGTGCTCACCTGCGATTCCCGCAACGGTGTCTGCTCCAAGTGCTACGGCCGTATGCTTGCTTCCGGTCGTCCGGTTGACCTGGGCGAAGCCGTGGGCGTGCTCGCTGCACAGTCTATCGGTGAACCGGGTACGCAGCTTACCCTCCGTACCTTCCACATCGGTGGTGCTTCTTCCCGTCTTACTGTCGAAAGCGACAAGAAGGCAACCGTCGATGGCCATATCGAACTCGAACAGGTGGAAACCGTCGAACACGAAGGCCAGAAGGTCGTTACCAGCCGCATGGCTGAACTCGTTATCTTTGACAAGACCGGCATCAACAAGGGTCGTTACCAGATTCCGTACGGCTCTATCCTCCATGTCGAAAACGGCCAGACGGTGAACGCTGGCGACGTGATGTTCGAATGGGATCCGTATAACAGCCCGATTATCAGTAACGTTTCTGGTAAGGTTGTTCTTACGGACATGGTTGAAAACCGCACCTACCGTTCCGAAACTGACGAAGTGACGGGCGTGGAAACCTGGACCGTGATTAGCGACAAGCAGCACGGCAAGAAGGACCTCCACCCGGCTGTTACCATCGTCGATTCTTCTAACACGAAGATCGGTAACTACATGCTTCCGGACGGCGCTATCCTTACCGTTAAGGCTGGCGAAATGGTGACCGTCGGTCAGACTGTTGCAAAACTTCCGCGCGCTGCCGGTAAGACCCGCGACATTACGGGTGGTCTTCCGCGCGTGGCCGAACTCTTCGAAGCTCGCGTTCCGAAGAACAAGGCGTTCATCGCTCCGATCGACGGTCTCGTCGAAAAGATCGAAGAAGTCCGCAACAATCAGGTTGTTTATATTAAGATGGATGACCAGGAAGAGAAAGTGCTGGTTCCCCGCGGCGTCCATCTGGCGGTCAACGAAGGTGACCGTGTCCACATTGGTCAGAAGATCAGTGAAGGCAGCGTGGATCCCCACGATATCCTCGACGTCCTTGGTCCTGAAGAGGTCCAGCGTCACTTGGTGAACGAAATCCAGGCGGTGTACCGCCTGCAGGGTGTGGCTATCGCAGATAAGCACATCGAATGTATCGTCCGCCAGATGATGCGTAAGGTTCGCATCAAGGATTCCGGAGACTCCGAACTGCTTCCGGGCGAAGAAATTTCCAAGGCACGTCTGCGCGCAATCAACGATCAGTTGACTGCTGTCGGCAAGACTCCGGCGACCTTCACGCCGATGCTCCTTGGTATCACGAAGGCTTCCTTGGCGACAGACAGCTTCATTTCTGCCTGCTCGTTCCAGGAAACCACAAAGATCCTTACCCGCGCTTCCATCGAAGGTAGCGTAGACCCGCTCTTGGGCCTTAAGGAAAACGTGATTATGGGTCGTCTTATCCCGTGCGGTACAGGAGCCCGCCACCTGAGGAACGTCCAGGTGGTGGATGCCGATGCCGAACTGGATGCCGCGGCTCGGCCTATGGGTATTCAGGGCGAATTTGACGAATCCGCCGACAACGGAATCCAGATGTTGGATAACGAAATCGGCATCAATGACGAAGAAGATTCGGAGAATTAACCCTAAGTACTTGAAAAACTTGGAAAAAGAAACTATATTTGCACTCCAAAATCTAGGAGATTAACAGTGCCAACTATTCAACAGCTCGTCCGCAACGGACGCGAACAGATCAGCAACAAGACCGCTTCCGTGGCCTTGAAGTCCTGCCCCCAGAAGCGCGGTGTTTGCACCCGCGTGTACACCAGCACCCCGAAGAAGCCGAACTCCGCTCTTCGTAAGATTGCCCGTGTGCGTCTTTCCAACAAGATGGAAGTGACCGCATACATTCCTGGCGAAGGCCACAACCTCCAGGAACACTCCATCGTGCTCATCCGCGGTGGTCGTGTGAAGGACGTCCCCGGTGTTCGTTACCACATCATCCGTGGTACTTTGGATACCCAGGCTGTGAACGGTCGCCAGAACGGCCGCTCCAAGTACGGTGTTAAGAAGAAAGGTGCCGCTCCGGCCAAGAAGTAAGGAAAGGAAGTAATCTATGTCTAGAAGAAGAAAGGCTCTCCATCGCTCCATCCTCCCGGATCCGCGTTACAAGTCCACGCTCGTTACCGAACTCGTCGGTGTCGTGCTGAAGCAGGGCAAGAAGACCATCGCTGAACAGATCGTCTACACTGCTCTCGAAAACCTCGGCCAGAAGCTCGAAGGTCCGGAAACTCCGCTTGAAAAGTTCGAACTCTGCCTCGAAAACATCAAGCCGCGTCTCGAAGTGAAGTCCCGCCGTATCGGTGGTGCAAACTACCAGGTTCCTATGGAAGTTGCACCGGACCGCGCCAAGGCTCTCGCTCTCCGCTGGCTCCTTGATGCCGCCCGTAACCGCAACGAAGCCAACATGGCTGACCGCCTTGCTGCCGAACTCGTTGCCGCCAAGAACGGTGAAGGCAACGCTGTCCGCAAGAAGAACGACACGCACAAGATGGCCGAAGCCAACAAGGCATTCGCCCACTTCCGTTTCTAATTCTTGCATTAGCACGGAATTATCCTAGAGGAAGGCTCCGCTTTAAAAGCGGAGCTTTTCTGTATTTATGCGGAATGCCGAGTGTTGTCATCCCCGCCTACCTGTCCTCGCGCCTGTCCTCGCTTGACGGGGATGACGGGGACGAGCGGGAATCTTCATTATCCGATTAGGATTATCCAAAAAAGATAATCTTTTTTGGATAAAAATTGTATATTTACGGTATAGACGAGGTTTCGCTATGGATAATGCCGTAATCAATCCTTTTTTGACATCTGGTTATTTGAGTGCAGAGTATTTCTGTGACCGTGAAGAAGAAACTAAGAAACTTACCCGTTTGCTTACGAATGGCAATAATGTGGCGTTGATATCTTCACGCCGCATGGGAAAAACTGGGCTCATTAGGCACTGCTTTGCGCAACCGAAAATCGTCCGTAGTTATAACACCTTTATAATTGATATTTACGCGACCAAGAATCTTGGCGATTTAGTCTATGAGATGGGACGCCAGATTGTGAGTGCGTTAAAGCCGCGCGGCAAGAAGGCTATTGAATCTTTTGTTGATGCCGTAAAATCCTTGAGGGCAGGAATATCTTTTGATGTGCAAGGGTTACCTTCGTGGAATGTTGAACTTGGCGATGTCCAGACTCCGGCAATTACGTTAGAAGAGATCTTTGCGTATATTGAAAGTGCAGATAAGCCGTGCTTGATAGCTATTGACGAGTTTCAGTCTATTTCGAGCTATCCGGAAAAGAATATTGAAGCGACTTTACGCACTTATATACAGAATTGCCATAATGCGAATTTTGTCTTTGCGGGTTCTGAACGGACAATGATGGGCGAAATTTTTGTATCGGCGGCGCGTCCTTTTTACCAAAGTGTGTCCATTATGAATTTGAATGTAATTCCCGAAGGTAAGTATTCTGAATTTATAAAGTACCACTTTGAAAAGAATGGACGAAAAATTGATGATGATTCAATTCATGAGGCGTATGCGCGATTTGGCGGTGTGACGTGGTACATCCAGAAAATCATGAATTATGCCTATTCCATTACGGATAAAGGCTGTGCTTTTTATGTTGCCCAATTAGATGAAACAGTAGAGGATATCGTTGAGGAAAATTCTGAGATATACAAGAATATGCTGTTCCTTTTGACGCCCCCGCAAAAAATGCTCCTCATTGCAATCGGAAAAGAAGGGCGTGTTTCGCAAATTACAGGCCGTCAGTTCTTAAAGAAATACAGCCTTTCTGCAAGTAGTGTCCAAAAGGCGTTAACGGCCTTGCTCGAAAAGCAGATTGTTACGAATAACCAAGGTGTTTATGAAGTTTACGACAGGTTTATGACGATATGGCTCAGCTGGGGGTGATTTTTTTATATTGTCCATAGTCGTTTTAAGGAGAAAGAATGAATAAATATTTATCAATTGTTTTTGTTCTGTTGTTCGTTGCTTGTAGCGATGAGAATCCAATAAATAATCCAATTGATGTAATTGCGATGTCTTCTGACTTGGAACAGTCTTCGTCAAGTGAAAATGTTCAGTCTTCATCTGCTAAAAAGGGCGTATCATCGTCAAGTAAGGAATTATCGAAATCATCGAGTTCGGTACGCTCTTCTTCAAGTGCAAAAGTTTTATCGTCAAGTTCTGTTTTGTCATCGTCATCTAGCTCGGCAAGTTTGTCGTCTAGTGCTGAAATTTTTGAATCTTCAAGTTCCGTGCAATCGTCGTCAAGTGTTGTGTTAGAGTCTTCGTCTAGCGAGGTATTTTCTTCTAGTTCGGTTACAATATCTTCTTCAAGCGAAGTTTCATCTTCTAGTGTCTATGTGAAAGTTTGCGGACCAGAACCCAGTTCGTTGGACTTGGAAGAGGTTTTTGAAAACCAAAGCAAGGCTGTATATCCAGATACTTCTGAATACCAAATAAAGATATATATAAACTCTCCTGGAGTTCTTGAAATGAATTTTGGGATGGCTATTCTTACTGCGGGACCAGACAAGTCGATTACAACCGTCAAGAATAATTTAGTTCAAACGGAAACAGTTCGTAATAATGGGCGTATAAAAGTGACTGATTTAAAAACGGGAAAGGTTTTACCCTTGTCTGATGCTGAAACCAATCTCATGGATTTTAGACAGTTTGTAGGAACGCCGGAAGACTATTCTGGAGCTTCTTTTGAAGATGGCCTATGGAAATTGTCTCCTAAAGATGATGCTGGAAAAATCTTGTATTATTCGGCTTGTGAAGAAAGAATTATGAAGATTTTTTATGTTTCGGGCGATACTGTGACGACCATGAATTATTCATATTTTGATGAACTTGCCGATTTTCCTGGAACTGTTAAATCTATGAATTTGGAAAGATCCGTTTATTTAAGAGATGCCGCTATGCGTGACTATATAAAGTCCGATTCCATGAAGGTTTTCATGGAATGGAGCTTGTATAAGATAAAACAAAGGCATCTCCTGCCAGGTAAGCTGTTTGATATATAGATTAGGATCCCTTAGCTTTTGTTCTCATCTTCGCAATGCCCGTCTTCCACGCGTTGACGGCATCTTGCGAGGTGTTGAGCGCCCAGTCGCCTTCGTAGTCCTTGCTTTGGCTGAACCACATTACGGCGAATACGCGTGAGTAGTCGGTGCGGAAATGCTCAAACATGTCGGCGATCCATTCGGCCTTGCTCCCTCCTTTTTCGGAGCTGGAAATTTCGGCAATGAAGAGAGGCTTGTCGATGCTTGCGAGGGCCTTGTAAGCGTCATCGAAAAATTGCGCAAAGGATTTCCAGCTGGACCTGCTTTGACTCTTGCCCCAGTTGTAACCGTCGATGGAAATGTAGTCGACGTATTCGTCACCGGGATAGTTGCCTGTGAGCGTGGCGCCTTCGCCGTGGTTCGTGACATTCGTGGTCCATACCCATTTGACGTTCTTGACGTTTTCGTTGCGGAAAATCAGAATTATTGGTGATGTTCCCTTTTGCGTGCATACAAATTCTAAGAGCCGTTTCAATCGGTCAAAAACTCGGCTCTGATTGATTCCATGAAGCGGCGATTATGGGTATTCCGTTTGGAGAAGCTTAGTAGGAATAAAAAATCCCCACTCTAGCGTTTTGAAGGAGCTAGAATGGGGGTTGTCCAAGGAGTTTTAAGAATAAGTTTTGTTTAGCGCTTCACGGATAACTTGTAAATGCTTTGTGCGTTTGCCTTGGGTACGTCGATGGCGTGTTCGCCCGGGGTAAAGTGCTGCACGGCGCTCTGCCACAAGATGCGGCCCTGGTAGTCGAACTGCACGACGCTTGCCTTTAGCGCTTTGTCGGTTTGCATGTAGAGTTTGCCGTCTTGCAGGCGAAAGGAGTTGCCGGCGGCTCTCCCGGTAGGCTTGATAGCCGTGTTGCCGCTGTCGGGGTCTGCGGCTTTCATCTTGGCGATGCCGGCCTTCCAGGCGTCAACGGCGGCCTGCGAGGTATTGAGCGCCCAGTCGCCTTCGTTGGCTTCTTTGCTCTGGCTGAACCACATCACCGCGAATACGCGGGAGAAGTCAGTGGCGAAATGCTCGAACATGTCGGTAATCCATTCGGCCTTGTTGCCGCCCAGTTCGGAACTGGAGATTTCGGCGATGAATAGCGGCTTGTCGATCTTGGCGAGAGCATCGTACGATTTTTTGAATACCTGCGAGAAGGTCTGCCAGTTGGACCAGCTCTGGCACTTGCCCCAGTTGTAACCGTCGATGGAGATGTAGTCGACGTATTCGTCGCCGGGATAGTTGCCAGTGAGCGTCGATCCTTTTCCTGCATTCGAGGCGTTGGTCGTCCACACCCACTTTACGTTGGTGACGTTTTCTTCGCGGAAGATGTTCACGATATGGCGGAATGCCTCGGCGACGTTCGCGTCGGTGTTGCCGGCGCCGGCCTTGCCCACGCCCCAGTCGTACCAGTCACCGTTCGCTTCGTGGAGCGGCCTGAGCCAGATTTCTTCGCCGTAGTTCTTGACACCCTTCGCGTAGTCGCGGATGTAGCTGTCGGCCATGCCGTCGACCAAGTCCTGGGCGCCGTACCCGTTCGCCATCCAGGTGACCACCAGCGTGGAACCGTTTTCCTTGGCCACGTTGGCGTATTCTTCGGTTGCGTTCCAGTCGTTGATGTCGAAGAGCGCGAAGTAACTGATGAGGTCGACGTGCGAGCCCTGCAGGTCCTGGAAAGCCTGCACGTTTTCCTGCGTGGGCTGCGGGTACTGTCCCGGGCCGCCGACCCATGCGCCGACCTGGAATGCCATTGCCGCTACGGGAGCGACACACATAGAGAGGAATAGTTTCTTGTTCATATAAACCCCGTTTGGCGTTAAACGCCGGTGATATTGTTTTACTTTACTAAAGATAGGTCGCGATGCTTGCATATTCGCAATAAATTGTGTATATTAACGCTAAAGTGTATCTAGTGTTATTTCGTGTGTGTTCGCCATGTCAAGTTTATTCGGAATTTGTTCCAAATGATGCGGGAGGTGTTCGGTGACGGTCGACGATTTTTGCAGGTGGATTGAATCTTCCGGATTCAAGGATGGCGCAAGGCTTCCGTCGGTGCGCAAGGTGGCGTCGTCGTCGGGAGCCTCGACGTTTACCGTTTTCCAGGCGTACAAGAGGCTGGTGGAGCAGGGCAGGATTTACGGGGAACACGGCAACGGCTATTTCTGGGGAAAGAAGCCCGAGATCGTGATAGAGCCGGGCGAACGCGAGACCGAACGGCTGGAACGCCTGCTTCTAGAAGACTGGAAATCCCGCAAGATTTCGGCAGACAGCACGCTCCCCTCGATAAAGGACCTTTGCTCGGTTTACGGGACTACGCTGGGGTCCATGAGCCGTACCCTCGAAATGTTGCGCAATCGCGGCGTTCTTGACCGCAGGGGGCGCGGCCGCTACTACTTCAGGAACTCCAGGCCCGAATCGCCTAGCCAGAAGGAAATCCTCCTGGTGATGCGCTGCAACCCGAACGGGGACTTTAACGGTCTCGGCGAACGTGAACTCACGTTCATGCGCCTGGTGTACGACGAGGCGCGCCGCAGCGGCCTGAGGGTCCGGGCGCTGGGCTATTTCGAAAAGGACGGGGTTTTCCTGGATGCGGCCGGGAACCGTGTAAGGCTCGAGGACTGCAGCGAGTGTTTCGGCGCAATCGTCTCGACCATGCTGGTGTTCAATGTCAACCGGCTCTTCGCGTTGCTTGCGAGCACGCGGTTTCCGGTATCGGTGTGGTGGGAACATCCGCTCTACGACATTCCGCGGGCTTTAAAGAAGGAAAAGCGCTACGCATTCTTCAACCTGGCTTTCGGAGATTTCCCGGGCCGTGCCGTGGGGCATTTCCTGAAGAAGAAGGGGATGGAGCGTATCGCCTTTGTATCGCCTTACCACATGAGCATGTGGTCGGTGGATCGCCTGCGCGGGCTCAAGAAGGTGGGACTCAAGGTGGTCGAGGCGACAGACGCGACGCATGCGAGTCCGTTCGACTTTATGCAGGAATCCGGCGCGCACGAGCATTTTTGCCGAATACTGTTTTCGCTTGTCGCGAACCTGCCGCCTGTGGACGCGTGGGTGGTCGTGAACGACCGTGTGGGGGTGGAACTCCTTTCGATGGTGAACCGTGGCGAGCTTGCGCGGCCACCCTACATGGTGTCTTTCGACAATTCTACCGACAGCTACCGTTTCCGCCTGGATTCTTTCGAGTTCAGCCTTGCCGCCCTCGCGGAACAGTCCGTGTTCCACCTGGTGTCCCCGGGAGTTACTTTATACAAAAAAGACGATTTTAGGGAACTTTCGGGCCATGTAGTGGAAAAGTAGCGGGAATGCTCGACCCCCATTTAACTATATTTGGGTCGATATGGCTTTATGCATTGAATCTGATCATTTGGAAAAGGTCCAGAGGATCCTCGCTCTCCATTTCGAAGGAATGGAAGTTTGGGCCCATGGCGCCCGTGTGTCGGGGGTGGACCTGACTCCTGAAACGGAACTGGAACTGGTGGTGATTTCCGAAAAGCCCCTTTCCTTCGAAGTGATGACGGCCATCGAGAAGGCCTTCGTCGATAGTGGACTTCCGTTCCGTGTCGATGTCATTGATTGGGCGAAACTGCCCGAGTCCCTCCAGAAGCAAATCAAGAAAGAACACGAGGTGGTTCAGTCCGCCGCGGAATCTTAATATGAAATGTCTTTTACCGTTTGTTTTGGCCGCAGGCCTTGCGACCACCCTGTTTGCCCAAGACGAAATCGCCCAGGCAAAATCGCTCATCCAGAATGGCAGGTGCGCCGAGGCGGTTGCCCCCCTGCAGAAGCTCTACAAGTCCAGCTTCCGTAAGCCCGCAGGCGAAAAGGCCGCCGTGATGCTTGCCGAATGCTATATGCGCGACCACAAGCGCGACGAGGCTCTGAAGCTTTCTTCGAGGTTCCTGGAATACTACGTGAACTCGGCCTACCGCGAACGCATGGAACTCGCGAACGCCATCGTGATGGCGGAACGCGGCAACGTGTACGAGGGCGTGGAATCGATGCTCCGCATTCTCGCCTACACCAAGAACCCCGCCGCGAAGAGCCGCACCAAGGATGTCGCCATCCAGACGATTGCCGCCTCCCTTTTGACGGCGGACCAGCTGCAGGCGCTCCTGGAAAAGTATCCGGTGGACAAGGACGTTATCGGCTGGCTGCAGTTGCAGATCGGCCGCGAATGCCAGAACTCCAGGCGCTACCGCGCCGCCCGCTACTGGTACAAGAAGGTCTTGGCCGGTGGGGTAGCGGAGAACCTTTCCAATACGGCCCAGAGGGGCCTTGAATCGCTGGAAGGCCAGGGTGCGGGCATGCCGACGGTGTTGGTGCTTGCGCCGCTGTCGGGTGACTTCGCGGAGTTCGGAGCCGCGGCTATCCAGGGTGTCATTCTCGCTCACGAAAAGGCGGGGCTCCAGGGCAAGGTGAACCTGCGCGTGGCGGATACCCGTGCGGATGCCGCCCAGGCGCTGCTCCGTACGCAGCAGGCGGTGAACCAGGACAGCATTGTCGCCGTGATTGGACCTATCATGAGCGCCCCCGCGGCGACCGTTGCCGCATGGCTCGGCAGCAACTTCCAGAATATCCCGATGCTTACCCCGACGGCGACCGACGACGGCATCGCGAAGATGGGACCGAACATTTTCCAGGTGAACATCACCATGGACAATCTCGCGAAGAGCATCGCGGACTTTGCGACCAAGTGCCTTTCCATCCGCGAATTCGCGGTCTTAAGCCCGCTGGGCGGTTACGGCGCCTCCATGTCGCAGAGCTTTACGCAGGCGGTGGAACGCCGCGGCGGAAGTGTGGTGGCGTTCCGCAACTACGAGGAAGGCCGTCCTGACTACAAGACTGAATTCAGTCTGCTTCGTGACGTGCGTTTCAAACAACTGAACCGCCGCCAGAACATTGCGCGCGGCGCCGCCGACCTCGACGCGGTGAACGCCAAGGAACGCCGCTTCTACATGCAGGATTCCACGTTCAACATTCCGGGAATCTTCATTCCGGCGACGAACCCGGGCGATGCGGGCCTCATGGCGGGCCAGGTGGCCTTCAACAAGATTTCGGGCGTGCTGCTGGGTGCATCCGGCTGGTACGGCCGCGAACTGCTGATCCAGGGCAAGCGCCAGGTGGACAGCTCCTACTTCAGCGTGCCGGCCATGGACATGGACGGCAACAACGAGAACCTGAAGAAGTTCGTGGGCGACTTCAAGGAACGCTGGGGCGACGAACCCGGCGAGGACAAAGTGAGCGGCCTCAGCTACGATGCGGCGAATATCGTGTTCAGCTCGCTTGCGAAGAAGCCGAACAGCCTTACCAACGCCATCAACAACACGGCGAATTTCCCGAGCGTCTACGGCGAAATCAAGTTCAAGCGCGGAGTGAACATCAACGCGAAGATCGTGACCGTGAACAAGGGCAAGTTCGAGACGGTGGAAGGCTGCCCTGCCAAGTAGCGAAGGGGCGCTGCTCGAGGCGAACCGGAGCGTGACTCGAACTCAAGTCTCGCGAAATAAGATTAAAAAAATTCCGCAGCGGCGTGCTGCGGAATTTTTGTTTCTAGGAGGAGAGAGTCTTTATATAATCAGGACGGTATTCCCTTCGGTTGTTCGGGAAAGACTTTTTCGGCTTCAGTCTTCTTCGCAGGAAGGGCAGAGGGAGGCTGCCACGTAGTCGGGCGAATCGCCGTTGCGGTAGTACGCGTGCAGGCTGTCGTCGTCCAGAAGGTCGTCCAGGTTGCCGCCACCCGCTGCGTCCAGTTCGGCTTTCACGCGGTCCTTGAACGCCTTGAAACCGGAATGGATCATGTAGAATGACAGTGCAGATGTTTTATGGAAGAGCTTCATAAGACCTCCGTCTTTTTTCGATACCGTTAGTTGTTTGTTGCGTTACATGTTTATTTGTTGTTGAAATGTTGAAAAAGTGTTTATTTCTTAACACCAGTTATAGATTATTTTTATTTGTCGGGCAAGGTGCTTTGGGAAAAGGGACGAAAATAACATCTTTTTGTAATTTTTGCGAAAAATGGAAAATTTGAGCGTTTTTCTGAGTGCGGAATCGTAACTCATTGTTTGTCAACGATTTACGGAACGAAAATGTTTCTTTGTTGAAAAAAGTGCGGCTCGCGCCGATTATTCCAATTTGGAATAAAAAATATCGTCTGTGGAAGCCGCGAAGCAGGCGGGAGAATGTGCTTGGCGGTCTGGGGATTTGTGAATAAATTGTTTACGAAAGTTTTTTATCCATAGTTTATCAACAGATTTGTATGTAAATGCGGGCCTTATTGCGGTTTTCCCACTCCTATTTTCTACCTTTGTGTCTATGTTTTTGCGAATTCTGACGACGATTGCGCTGTGTGCGGTCTGTACCTGGGCGGGAGATGTCCCGTCGCTCAAGTTGTCCGCGGGCCAGAACGACCTGTGGGTCAGGGCAACTTCTGCCACGATGGCGCTCCGCTACGGCGATGCCATGGAGCTCGCGAAAAAGCTCCGCTCCGAAAACGAGGGCGCGGGCTGTGTCCTGGAAAATGTCGTGCGCATCAGCGTTTACGACGACAAGGGCGATACGGCTGCCCTGCAGAAGGCGGGTCAGCTACTGGAAAAATGCAAGACGGAGGGACTCTGGGATGCGCTCCGCAGGTTCGAGATGGGCTATGTGCAGGGCGAGACGGGGCATTCCGTGAAGGGGGCCATGACGACGCGTTCTGCGGCGAAGGCCTTCGAGGATTCCGAGGAGCTCGAGGCGCGTGCGTTCTTCGCGATTTACGCCTACTACATCGACAAGAGTTTCAGCTGGGTGCCGTTCAAGTCGGATAACCGCGAGGCGTACCTTGCGACTCTCGACAGTGCGTCGGAGAAATCCGAGCGTTTCTGGCCGCTGTTCCTGACGCCGCTTATCTGGATGCATTACGATAAGGAAGATTTCTCGAAGGGGCTCAAGCTCGCCGAGCGCGGCCTCGCGAAGGCTCCGGGCAATCCCGTGATGCTGCAGATCAAGGCGGACATGCTTTACCGCCTGAAGCGCTACGACGAGGCGGCTGGAATCTGCGAGAAGAGCGCCGCCGATTACCTGAAGCGTACCGGCGCAAGTATCCGCTACTGGTGCTCGGTGCTGAACTTGGTCCGTATCTACCACGATGCGGGCAAGAAGGAAAAGGCGGCGGAATGGCGTGCCAAGTTGGACAGTCCGAAGTTCAGGGCACTCAAGGGCTGGATGCCCGGGTCTCTGATGGACGACCTGGAAAAAAGAAAGTTACTTTGATTCGTCGATGCCGATTTTGAAGCGGAATCGGCAATTTCTAATTTGTTTACAAAATTTTACCGTAAAAAGGGCATGTGGGCTCCTGAAAAAAGCGTGTTAAGAAATAGGCACGTTTTTTTTCGGAGGTTTACACCATGGAGCCTTTGCGCGTCGGGTTCTTTCTTGACGGATATACGCTGAAGAAGGTCAACGAGTATTACCGGAACCATCACCGGTTCCGTTCACAGCTGGATTTCAGGAGCCTGAAGTCGTGGGTGCAGATGCAGTCGCTCAAGTATTTCGAGAAGGGAAACTTCCGCGACCTGGAGCTTGAGGCGCATTATTACCACCCCTACCGGAACCCGCATATCTACAGGGAATACCACGAGGGGGCCATCCGGTTGCAGCACGAACTGGAGCAGGCGGGGTACAGCGTGCATTATAATCCGACCGCTCCGGTCGAGGGGACGCTCGGGCCGAACATGGCGCTGATGGAAGATGCGCTGCTGTTCGCGGTCTACCGCAAGCTGGACGCCGTGGTGCTTTTCAGCACGCAGGGGCAGTTCGCCCCGCTCCCGAGTCGCCTGGGGCTGATGGGAGTGCCCACGCTGCTGCTGGGCTGGAGCTTTGTGTACCCCAAGGCGAAACGCAACGTTTATTGGAAGACCGACCCCTGCCTCAGGGACCGCTGCGCCCATTATGTGGCCATGGAGAAGGTCGTCGACAGGACTCCCAATTCGACGCAGGGACCGAGCGGGTTCTTTTTCCAGTGCGAGCATCCCTTTGAACGGAGCCATTCTGCACCCGGCCGCAAGAGCTAGGCCGCTTTCTAGATTCCTCGACCACAGGCGACGGCGGGCGGTCCGACCTCAAGCGGACTGCCTGCCGTTGTTCGTCCGTGAGCACGAACGGTCATCTGTGAGCAATAAACGCCTCGTATTAACGAGGCGTGATTGCGAGAGTGAGTGCGCTCGTATTGTCTAGTGGCAGTGAGCACGAACGGTCATCTGTGAGCAATAAACGCCTCGTATTAACGAGGCGTGATTGCGAGAGTGAGTGCGCTCGTATTGTCTAGTGGCAGTGAGCACGAACGGTCATTATAGTTTATCGGCTTGTTTCTTTTCCCACGGGGAGAGGAAGTACCAAGTGATTCGGGCTCCGAGGTACCAGGTGTCGCCGACATTGTCTGTTCCGTCTTCTTCATAGAAGATGTTGAATCCTTCGACGTCGAGATCGTTGTAGCGCACGAAACGGTATCCGCCGTATCCGCCCAGGCCGAGGCGTCCGAGCTCGATGCGGAATTCGAGTTCGCCGGTCACGGTCGTCGCCATAGTGCTGTAGAAGCGGTCACGCGCGAGTTCCGTGTGTTCGGGTTTCCCCCTTTCTTGAAGGGTGAACTCCGAGGCGAAGTGGAAATTGATCATGTTGAAGCCGAAGCCGATAGAGGGTATCAGGTTGATGAAGGTGTGTTCGCCGAAAAGTTTCCAGCCGAACATCCAGTCGGCGCCGTAAGAGAACCATTCGACATCGTAGAGAGTCCATGGTGTTTTTTTCGGAGCGACATCCTGGGCACCTGCGGGGTAGCCTTCGATGTTGGCTGTGTAGGAATTTGCAGGGCGTTCGGAAGTCTGCATCGGCATGAAGTTGATATCGAACCAGGTCAGGAACTGCTTGTACTGGGCGCCGATGTTCACGTGTAGACCCAGATAGTAGTCGTTGAACTTGTCGTAGCCTGGAAGCCTGCTGTAATAGGAAAAGGTCGTGTCGACGGTATTAGTGTCTTTGTCGATGTAATAGCCTTCCGCTTGGTGGCCCCAGTTTGAAAATGCCGTATTGTTCACGTAGCGCTGGAATTCGCTACGCATGCCGCGGTAGTCCGCGCCAATCGAAATGAACCCGCGGACGTGGTCCTTTTCGTAAAAACCTTCTTCGACATCGGCGAATGCGCCGGTGGTGAGTGTGAGCAGGCTCAGGGCCACGATGCTCAAAAAAGAGGCTATCTTTGTTTTCATAAAAGATTCCGTTGCTAGTATACGTCATATAAAATACATTATGTTTTGGGTTTTTGGCACAAAAAAATGCATAAGATGTTAAAAATCAACGGTTTACGATCTTTTTTGGGAGTTATTATGTTGAATTTTTGTGGAAAAATGGTCGCAAGAGGTGCTCTGGTGCTCCTGGGGGCGGTTTTCTCGCTCCTGTGCTCGGCCTGCGGTAATGGTGGTCAGTCCGGTAAGTCGGACGGGTGCGGTGAACTTGCAACCCTGGAATACGCGAGAAACCTGAAGATGGGCAGCCCCTGCGACGAGAACCTGTTGGAGGTCCGTTCGGTCGTGGGTCGTGACACGCTGGTCAAGCGTTTCGCGTTGCGCAAACGGGCCGAAGGGGAAGGCGCGGCCGAGGGCGTCGTGGATCTTTCGCATGGGCGTGCCAAGGAGACTGTTCTGCGTGTGCCGCTCGAAAGGGTGGTTGCGCTTTCGTCGGCGCAGGTCGGGTTCCTGCTTCGCCTGGGGCTTATGGACCGCATCGTGGCGGTGGGCGAGGGAAAGTATGTCGCGAATAGTGCCCTGTATGCGCGGGTGCAGCGGGGCGAGGTCGCCGAGGTCGGGAACGGAACGTCGATTTCGCTGGAGAAAATTCTGGCGGTTCGGCCGGACCTGGTGATGGACTTTGCTACGGGCGGCAGCCAGGATGATTACGAACGAATTAATAGCCTCGGGATTCCGTTGATGCTGACTTCGGAATGGCAGGAGGAACATCCGCTCGCGAAAATTGAATGGATTAAGTTGTTTGGAAAACTGTTCGGCGTGGAAGCTCGAGCCGATTCGATTTATGAACAAAGTAAGAATGCGTACTTGCAGGTTGCAAATGGGGGCGTTGCGGGGGGGGACCCCGCTAGAGGGGGTAGCGAGCAACAACGTGTGAGCGAGGGGGAGACTTCCCCCGACAAGTCAGAAGTAGAGATTGCTTCGCCTTCGGCTCGCAATGACACAGTCCCTTGTCCTCGGGTGATTGCGGGGATGAACTACGGCGGAGTCTGGTACGCTCCGGGCGGCAACAGTTTTACGGCGCACCTCATTCGGGATGCAGGAGGCTGCTACCTGTGGGCATCGGACACCAGCCGCGAACTTACGTTTACGCTGGAAGAGATCATGCTCGTGGCGGACAGCGCCGATGTGTGGGTGAATCCGGGGGCGTTCTCGAGTGCGGAAGACATCCTTGCCGCGGAGCCGCGCGTCAAGCACATCAGGGCGTTCCGGGAAAAACGCGTGTGTCAGAATGACGGGCGCAAGGGGCCGGGCGGCGGTAACGATTTCTACGAGTCGGCGGTGGCATACCCTGCCGAACTGCTCCAGAGTTTGCGGAACTGTATACAGAATGCAACGAATGGGGCTGATTCTGCCCGAAAGGAATTTGACTGGTACCGCAATATTTTTATCTTTTAGAACATGAAGACTCATACAGGTATTGGTGATTGGATTGCGGCTAACTATGAGCTGGGGATTCCTTTCCTGCAGCAGGTTCCGAGAGATTGTGCCGATTATTTGCTTTTGAATGCCCAGATCCGTGAGTACGAAGCGGGCGAGGTGATTATCAACGGCGGCTCCGTCGGGGATTCCTTCTGCGTGCTTCAGAGCGGCAATGCCTTTATCTGCGGCCAGATCCTGGCCGACGGTCACTACAATACGCTAGCAACCCTCGATGCGGGTACCTGCTTCGGGGAAATGTCCATTATCTGTAACGAGCCGACGAGCAATACTGTGATTGCGGGCGAAGAGGGCGCCACGGTTCTCCACATTCCGCGCGAGGAATTCGTGAAGTTCCTGGACAAGAACCCGAATATCATGGTGTACCTTTACAAGGTGGTCGCCGACCGCCTGCGCGCAAAGAACAAGGCTTTCGACGAATTCGAACGCCTGTCGCTTTTGGCATCGGCCAAGGTGCTTCCGTTTATCGATTTTGCTCAGACAATGGAAAAGAGCCGTATCACCGGGACGGTCATGTTCGAGTGCAACGGCGAAAAGGGATTTATCGCATTCCAGGAAGGCCGTATCTGCTGCGCCAAGTGTGGCAAACTGGCAGGGCCGGACGCATTGGAAAAGATGCTGTCGTGGGGCGACGAGACTTTGTTCAAGCTCGATACGCACCTGATGCCGGATATCGTGAACATCAACCAGATGTCCGATACCACGAGCCTGATTCTGGATGCGCTCAGAAATATTGATGAAAAACAAAATGCCCGTTAAGGGCGAAAAGATGCCCGCTAGGGCAAAGGATAGAAGATGAATTACGCAGACGCAGGAGTGTCCTTGGCACGCGCCGACGAGGCGATGGTCGGTGTCAAGAAATCCGTACGTACTACATTCAACCAGGGCGTTTTGGGCGACGTGGGCAACTTCGGTGGCCTCTTTACGCTGAACCACCTCGGCATGAAGGACCCCGTCCTCGTGAGCTCCGTAGATGGCGTGGGCACCAAGCTCAAGGTCGACATCGAAATGGGCACGCACGAACTCCCGGGTCAGGACATCGTGAACCACTGCTGCGACGACATTCTCGTCCAGGGTGCACGTCCGTTGTTCTTCTTGGACTACGTGGCTACCGGCCGCCTGGAACCGGGCGTGATGGACAAGCTCGTTGCCGGTATGGCCAAGGCCTGCCGCGAAAACGACCTCGTGCTCATCGGCGGTGAAACCGCTGAAATGCCGGGCTTCTACGGTCCCGGCGACTACGACATTTCCGGTACAATCGTGGGTGTCGTGGAACGCGAAAACATCATCGACGGCAAGAAGATCAAGCCGGGTACCATCATTCTCGGTCTGCCTTCTACTGGCCTTCACACCAACGGTTACTCTTTGGCCCGTAAGGTGTTGTTCGACGTGGCCGGCTACAAGGTCGATACCGTTGTCGACGGCATGGACAAGTCCATCGGCGAAGCCCTCGCCGTGCCGCACCGCAGCTACTACCCGAGTCTCATCGATCTTTGCAACAAGAAGATTATCCAGGGCCTCGCACACATCACGGGTTCGGGCTACCAGGGCAACATTCCGCGTATCCTCCCGGACGATGTCGACGTGATTATCGACCGCACCACGTGGGACCCGCCGATGATCTTCAAGCTCATCCAGCAGGCTGGCTCCGTCGAGAAGGACGAGATGTACAATACCTTCAACATGGGTATGGGCATGCTCATCTTCATCGACCCGAAGGACAAGGCCGAAGTTACCGCTCACCTCGAAGCCAAGGGCGAAAAGTGGGTGCAGATCGGCGAAGTCGTCGCTGGCACCAAGCAGGTGAAGTTCCGCGACTAATTCGGATTTCAGATTTCAGAATTCAGAATTATTTTTTATTTGGCGGCTACGCCGCGATTATTGTAACTCTGGAATCTGAATTCATTATTCTGAATTATAAAAAGGCTTGCGCGTGTAAGTGCGGCCTTTTTTTGTTACTCTTCTTCCCGTTTTGCGCACACTTCGTGAACATTTAATGAATTTGTAACCTGTTTTTACTTTGAAATTCAGGGATGAGAATTTATTTTTAGGGAGTAAATTGCCAAAGTTTGGGTTGGCGTAAAAAAGAGGTTGTATGAAACGTAAACTGTTCAAGACGATGATTGCGGCCGGTGCGGTCGCCATGATTTGTGCCTGCGGCGACGATGCTGCAACGAAGGCGACCGATGCCATTGGTGGCGTTGGCTCGTCGGGGAGTACTTCTCCTGCTGTCGATAGCCCCTGCAACGGAGTCGTGTCGGCTGCAGACACGTGGCTTTTCGATACCGGTAACGGCTACTGGGTGATTTATGCTGATGGAGCGGTCACCGATGCCGCGGGAAATCCGGTGGCGGTCTTTGTCGATGGCTCCATTATGACGCTGGATGGCGTGCCTGCTGTGAGCGGTATTGACTTGAATACCTTGACCCCTTGCAAGGCGAATGCCGTGATTGACCCCCAGACGGGCGAGCTGACCATTCTGAGTTCCGCTTCGGCAGATCCGCAGGATCCGGGGCTTTCGGCTGGTAACGATCCGCTCAACCCGGGTTCTTCTGCCGCGACCAATCCCGATGACCCGTTCGTTCCGAAGTCTTCGACAAGCGTGAATCCGAACGACACGATTTTAGCTCCGCTTGATGAAAGCAGCAGCTCCGTGAATACGGACCCCGATATTGGTCCCGACGGATTCCCGACGATCGAGTCTTACGGTCCGCCTTCTCCCGAATACACCAAGAACATTTTGGGCAACTCTCAGACCGGTTGGAACAGCCGCTACTGGGATGCCTGTAAGCCGCACTGCTCCTGGATTAGCAATGGACAAGAAGGCAAGACTGACACGACAACGCAGGAATCTTACGTCGCAGGCGGAACGACCGCCCGTAACTGCAACATACACGACGTGGAAGTTCCGACGTTTACGCTCGGTCACGCGGTTCAGCAGTACTGGATGGGCTACGAAGGTACCACGAGTGCCTGCGAAGTGGGGGCCGCGGGTGTGTTCACCTGCACCGACATGGCGCCTATCGCCCTGAACGACACTCTCTCATACGCTTATGTGGCTGGTCCCGGTACCCAGACGACCTGCGGCAAGTGCTTCCACTTGCAGTATGACGGAAGCTTCAAGGATGCAAGCGCGAACAATGCCGCCAAGGCAACGCACAAGGCGCTTAAGGGCAAGCACATTGTCGTGATGACCTCCAACATCGGTCATGATGTGGAAAACGGTCAGTTCGACCTGATGGTCCCGGGCGGTGGCGTGGGCGCTTTCGATGCTCTCTCTACGCAGGTGAACGGTGCGAATATCAACTGGGGCGCAGGCTTCGGCGGATTCCTTACCGAATGCCAGAGCAAGCTCGGTTACGACAACACGCTTGAAAAGTACCAGCAGTGCGTAAGGGATATGTGTGACGCCGCTTTCGGCAATGCCGGATTCCCCAACTTGCTGCGCGGTTGCCACTGGTTTGCGGACTGGTATATGGCGGCTGACAACCCGACCTACCACTGGGAAGAAGTGGAATGCCCGCAGTACCTGGTTGACCATTACATGACAACGCTCAACCCCACCAAGAGCAACAACTATGCATGGCATACCGACTGGTCCACGTACAAGAAGGGCGACGAGCTGGAAACTCTCGAATGCGATGACAAGGGCTGCACCTGCCCGCCGGAAATGGCGGAGAAGGGAGCCTGCAGACTTTAAGGTTGCAAGCCTTCACGACCCATCAGAAAAAATCTGGTCCCGCGAAAATTTCGCGGGACTTTCTTTTATCTAGGACAGGGAGTCTTGACTAATTTTATGCATATAACTATATTTATGCATAAATAAGATTTTTAAAAAGGATATATTAACATGGAATACAAAATTAAGGATATCAACCTTGCTGTGGAAGGCCGCAAGGAACTCGACCTCGCCGAAACCGAAATGCCGGGCCTGATGGCGCTCCGCAAGGAATACGCAGGCAAGAAGCCGCTCGCAGGTGCGCGCATCATGGGTAGCCTCCACATGACCGTGCAGACCGCTATTTTGATTGAAACGCTGGTGGATCTCGGTGCCGACGTGCGCTGGGTGAGCTGCAACATTTTCAGTACGCAGGACAACGCTGCCGCCGCCGTCGTGGTAGGCAAGAAGGGCACCGTGGAAAACCCGCAGGGCGTGCCCGTGTTCGCCTGGAAGGGCGAAACCCTCGAAGAATACTGGGAAAACACCGCCCGCGCCCTCGTATGGCCCGACGGCAAGACCGCAGACCTCATCGTGGATGACGGCGGCGACGCCACCATGCTCGTGACCTGCGGCGCCGAATTCGAAGATGCCGGCAAGGTGCCCGAATTCAACCCCGCTACCGACAGCGAAGAATGGGGCGTGTTCCTCGCCACCTGCCGTAAGATTTTTGAGAAGGACCCGAAGCAGTGGACCCGCGCCCGCGAAGCCCTCCGCGGCGTTTCCGAAGAAACCACCACCGGCGTGCATCGCCTTTACCAGATGGCCCAGGCCGGCCGCCTCAAGTTCCCGGCAATCAACGTGAACGATTCCGTCACGAAGTCCAAGTTCGACAACCTCTACGGCTGCCGCCACTCCCTCATCGACGGCATCAACCGCGCCACCGACGTGATGATGGCTGGCAAGATTGCAGTCGTGTGCGGCTACGGCGACGTGGGTAAGGGTTGCGCACAGTCCCTGCGCGGTCAGGGCGCCCGCGTGATCATCACCGAAATCGACCCGATTTGCGCACTCCAGGCCGCCATGGAAGGCTACGAAGTCAAGACCCTCGACGAAGTCGTGAGCTACGCCGACATCTTCGTGACCACCACCGGCAACACCGGCATCATCAGCGCCGCCCAGATGGAAAAGATGAAGCACCGCGCCATCGTCGGTAACATCGGCCACTTCGACAACGAAATCGACATGGCCGGTCTCAAGAAGATTCCGGGCATCAAGCGTAACGAAATCAAGCCGCAGTACGACGAATGGATTTTCCCCGACGGCCACAGCATCCTCGTGCTCGCCGAAGGCCGCCTGCTGAACCTCGGCTGCGCTACCGGTCACCCGAGCTTCGTGATGAGTGCAAGCTTCACGAACCAGACCATCGCACAGATCGACCTCTGGCTCAACGCACAGGGCAAGCAGACTGTCGCCGGCATCAAGTACGAAAGCGGTGTCGTCTATACGCTCCCGAAGATCCTCGACGAAAAGGTCGCACGCCTCCACCTCGAAAAGCTCGGCGTTCACCTGACGACCCTCACCAAGGCCCAGGCCGATTACATCGGCGTGCCTGTGGAAGGCCCGTACAAGGCGGATCATTACAGGTACTAATGAGGTCGCGCTTCGCGCTTTGGGGTCGCTGCGCTCTGAGGCGTGAGCACGGCACTTCATGCCTTTGAGCTGTCATCCTGAGCGGAGTTCACGAAGGTCGGTTATAAGGTCCCTGAGCTTGCCGATATACGAAACTTGGCAACTCGTTGCCTTAGTTGAGTTAGGTTCGTAGGAGCAGGGCCGTCACCTGTATGTCATCCTGGAGGGAGCCGCAAGGCGACCGATAGGATCCACAGCGACAAGCATCGCGAATCGCACCACCCGTGCTGTCGAACCTTGTACGTCATTGCGAGGGGCGAATAGCCGAGCCTGCCACGAGCGAAGCGTGGTGGAAGCAATCTCTATACAAATTCTAACGACAATCCCCCGGCACCAGCCGAGGGATTTTTTTAATCAGCTTATCGGTTCCAGCCGGAATGCCCTTCGCCGTAATAGAGGGCGGCGTCTTCGGGGCCAAAGTCGTCGGCGACGGAATCACGCGGAGAAAGCCATCCGCGCATCTTCTTGATGCGGGCCTTGCGAGCCTCGGCAGCGGAGTCTGCTGAAGTTCGGGCAGCACGGTTTGCAGCGTCTTGTGCGGCAGCCTGGGCAGCGGGGTCTGCGGCAGGAGTCGCGGCAAAATCCGTGCCAGTTTCAATGTGTTTTTCGTCAAGTGAATCGGCCATACATTAAAAAGATAGTTTAATGCCAGCCAAAAAAGATTATTTTAAAGGTATGAGCGCAAAAATTCGTAACACCTTTTCTGCGGCGATGTTCGCCGTCGCGGTGGCATGCTCCGCCTCGCTTGCCCCGTTCGCCTTCGCGCAAACGGTATCCGACACCGTCTCGTTCGTGAACTTCGAGAACCGCGAAGTCGGCGTGTACGGCAATGCGGAGGCCAAGGAAGACTTCAAGCGCAACGACTACGACAAAAGCTGGTGGTACGCCATGGACAAGAACAATGGCGAAAACTCCAAGGTCGTGTACGACGGCGAGGAACACGGCAAAGTTCTGCAGCTCAAGTACCCCAAGGGCTGCGTAGGCCCGAACGACAACGACACGCCCGCCTGCGCCGCGCAAATCATCCAGCCCCTCGTGAAAACCGCCGACACCATGTGGAGCGCCTACGACATATTCTTCGAAGACGGGTTCGAGTTCCAGCTCGGCGGCAAGCTCCCCGGCCTATGCGGCGGCAAGTGCTACACCGGCAACGCCATGCCTGAAACCGGCGACGGCTGGAGCGCGCGCATCATGTGGCGCAAAGATGGCAACGCCGTGCAGCTAATCTACTTCATGGGGCAAGAGTCCGTATACGGCGACGATTTTAAGTGGAATCTGAACGGCACCATCCCGCAAAAACAGTTTACCACCGGCACCTGGCACCGCATTGTGAATAAAGTAAGTATGAACACCATTGCCACTCCCGGCAACGGCGACAAGAACGGCCGCGTGCAAGCGTGGATTGACGGAGAAGTCGCGCTCGATGTAGATACCCTCAGGCTCCGCGACTACGACACCGTGAAAGTCGACAAGTTCTACCTCTCCACGTTCCACGGCGGAAGCAGCACCGAATGGGCCCCCACCCACGACTGCTTTATCCGCTACGACAACTTCACCGTATCGACGGATTCCATTGCGGTAAAGGCAAATGCTTCGGACACTAGTGGCACCTGCGAAGGTGAAAATTGCGGGCAGGGCCCCGAACGCATTATGCCGCGGGCACAGAACCGCACCATAGTCGCCCCCGTTGAAACCTACCGCATCGACGGTACCTTTGTCGGCCGCAAGAACACCCTCCCCGCTGCCGCCACGCACCAGCTCAAGAACGGGAAACGGGTGAAGGTTGTGAGGTAGGAATGATTCAAAAACTCTGGAACACCTGCAAAAAGTGCGGCTGCGAAAAGCCCGAAGACACCGAGAAACTTTGCGAGCATTGCAAGGCAAATCGGCGTCAATTCTGGAACGACCTCACGAAAGTCGGCGGCGTAGCTGCTGGTGCTCTCCTGGTGGTTTTTGCTAGTGGAAAATTGAGGAAGAAATAATTCTATTTCATCGGCATGAGCAGTCTGTAATCAAGAATCATTTTGTTCGGCAAAGATTTCCTTCTGACGTTCGATTTCCATATTCAACTCCTCCAATGTCGGCATATAGGGCATATATTTCGCCTGGAAAAGCCGCTTATTGCCTTTTAGAACGGAATATCGAGCGATATCCTTACTTGTGTTAGATCCAAGAACAATACCTATAGTCGGATTGTCACCTTCATTTCTTTTTAATTCGTCATACATTCTGACATACATATCCATCTGGCCGACATCTTGATGGTTAACAGTTCCTGTTTTCAAGTCAAATAGAACGAAACATTTCAGGATATAGTTGTAAAAAACGAGATCAATAAAATAATCTTCGGTATCAGTCCGGATATGTTGTTGTCTAGCAACAAACGCAAACCCCTTTCCCAATTCTAGAACAAACCTTTGCAAATGATTGATTATCGCCGTTTCTAGCTTTGATTCAGAAAAATCAGTATTGGGCGACATATTCAAAAATTCAGCAACAACAGGATTTTTGATGAACTCTAATTTATCTTGTTGAAAAGCCTTCGTCTTGTTTCGCATCTCCCTTTTGACGGGGCCCTTGTTTTGCGATGCTAAAAGTCGATGATAATACTGCGTTGAAATATTTCTATCTAGGGTTCGAGCGCTCCATGTTTCATTTATAGCCTCCTGCATATACCATTCACGAGCATCGGCGTCAAAAACTCGCAAAAGGCTCCTATAGTGACTCCATGTAAGCAGCGGTTGTGCAGATTTTCCACACGGTGTGTGGAAAATTTTAGGAAAGATCTTGTAGAATTGCAGAAAGCTGTACAAATTGGTTTTTGTATAACCCCTTCCATAAATATCGGTCAGCCGTTTCGACAGTTCCGCAATAATTTTAACGCCGTATTCTGCACGAGTTTTACCCTTAATTTCTTCTTCCGCAATACGCTTGCCCAATTGCCAGTTGCGTTCCAACATTGCCACATTTACGGCCGCGTAAGCGCGAGTCCTCGATGTCTCAATGATACATTGTACATCGGCAAGGAAATTCGCCGAAATAATAGTGGAACACCTTGTGTAAACAGGTTCCTTATTTTTAGACATAGCAGCTCCTTTGAAAAAAAGAAAAACATTTGATAATCATCAAATGCCTTTCGGAGCCTGCACTATTAGGAACCGCAGCTGAAATGTAGATAATATTAGGATGCTGGCAAGGGGCTTAACGAAATTTTACAAACCCGCTTCAACTACTTCGCATAGCCCACGGGGTTGTTCAGCAAGGGCACCTGCGAGTCCGAAAGCTTGAGAAGCTTCTTGATGGCGGGAACATCCATCGTCATGCGCGGGCGGGTCACCAGGCCCATGCCGGCACAGAACAAATTAATATTCTCGCTCACGATGCCCGCATCGGTTCCCATCGTCACCTTCGCGCGGGCGTCGCTGCTGCCGAACTTGGTCTCGTCCGCAACGATGAGGATGCTCACCGGGGCCGCCTTCGCCCAATCCTGACGGTCGGCAACGAGCGCCCTGTGGTCACCCTTCGCCACCTGCTTCAGCGCGTTTTCCTTGTTCAGGTATTCCGAGACGCCCTTGCTCGTGAACACGAACACGCGGATTTCCTGGAAGTTGCGGGCAGTCGGCGAAGTGAGCTTGCCGTCGGCAGGGCGATTCACGCCGATAGCCGCAAAAAGCAAATTCGAAAGATCCTGGTCACTGAGCATCTTGTCGCTGAACTCCGTGCCAGAAGCCCTGTCCCAGAGCGCCTCCATGACAGGCTTGCCGCCGGTCTTTGCCGGAGCGGGGAGTTTTTGGAGCTGCGCCATGGCAAGCGTGCTGCAGATGAGCGTTGCCATAAGCGTGAGTGCAAAACGATTTTTCATGGGGAACTCCTTGTGGTGGGTGGGCTAATTCTTCTTTATTTTCCGGATTACCTTGTCGAAATCAGAGTCAATCTTTTGCGTGCGGTTGAAAATCTCGTATTCTCCGAATGCTTTCTCGTCCGCCTGGTCCCGGCTGACTTTTCCATTGCCATCGAGAATGTCGTAGCGCCTGAATTCCAGGAACTCGTTCACGCTTGCGGCAAACTGCTCCATGTTAAAAGCAATCTCCCGCTCTATCAAGTCTTCGATGTAGTCAAAATAACCGCTCACGGCGCGTTCCAGCTGACGGATCTGCTTTTCTGACAAATAATTCTTGGCAATGTTCACATCGCTTTTCAGCACACGGCCGCTCGGAGAATTTTTCCAGGTCGTAAGCCCCATGTGCTCTTTTTTGTGGTCGGCCCTCTCGTACACGATTTCCGCAGCAGTCTGCCCTGTTATTGCATAGTGGAACTTGTTCTGAACCGTGGCGAAAAACTTTTTCGTTATTTCAGAATCCTTGTCGTAGTCTATGGAACACTCGGCAAAAATATCCGTTATCTGCTGCCAAATGCGGCGTTCGCTCGCACGGATAGATCGGACTCTTTCCAAAAGTTCCTTGAAGTAGTCCTTACCGAAAACAGCGTTACCCTGCTTTAAGCGCTCGTCGTCGAGCACAAAACCCTTCTTGATGTATTCCTTCAGGATTCCCGTAGCCCAAATGCGGAACTTTGTGGCCTTCGCAGAATTTACACGGTAACCGACGGAAATAATTGCATCGAGATTGTAGAAAGAGACATTGCGCTTTACGGAACGGCCATTTTCATTTTGAACTGTTTCCAAAATGGAAACAGTTGCGGATTCACTAAGCTCTCCTTCATCGTATATGTTTTTCAAATGCTTCGAAATGCCCGGAACATTAACATCAAAAAGCTCGGCCATAGCCTTCTGCGTCAGCCAGATGGTCTCGTCTTTGACTAAAGCCATGACCTTGACATCTTCTTCAGGACTGCTGTAAAGAATATACGATATCTGCTTGGCTAGTTCGTTCGACATATCTCCGCCATGTTTCTACTCACTTGTGCACTAAATATATATTCCTAGAGCAGATTTGTCAAGACTTTTTTCTGCTATTCAAACAGCCTTGACGGTTCGAGTTGCAGGTCGGATTCGCCAAGGAGTTTGTAGAGATTCTGGCAGAGGATGTAGAGGGCGGCGAGGGCGTTCATCACATTTTTCAAGTGCGCAAGCTGATAGTTCGGGATTCCCTTTTCCGGAACATCGGCACGGAAATGCTTGACCAGGTTATAATCCTGCCACCAGCCAGCAGCCGACTCACTGTCAAAACCGGCAAACGGGACAAAATTGATAATCTCGTATGGATACTTCGTAGAAACCCTTTGATCTTTAATCTTCGGGTCGTCAGTCACAATGACAGTCATCTTTTGCAAGATGTTCTTGACCTTCGAAGGAGCCTTCACAACCTTGCAATATTCTTCTGCAATGGAATCAATTTCACTGCAGATGTTCAAGAACAGATAAGTGTAACGACTGGAGAACGTCTTGAAGTTGCTCTTGTCAATCGTCACGAACTCATCCGTTTCAAGGAAATCCTTTTCAAGCAGAAGGTACTGCTTCCAGAAAATTTTGGAGAAGGATTGGGGAGTCATTTATAAATTCCTTACAAGTCATACAACAACTTTAACAAAGCCACATCTTTTGCCTTATGTTGCGGCTTAAAACTTTCTATAACTCTATTTTCCACTTCAGGAGACCAATATATTTTTAGATTCTTTCTAGCACGCGTAATAGCTGTATAGAAAATATTATGGGTTATCTTTTCATCCACTTCATTTGATATAACAATTTTTACAGAATCATATTCCAATCCTTGAGCTTTGTGGATTGATATCGCATAAGCCACCTGGAAGGGAACCATATCTTCTAAACGCTCGTTGTCATTATCTGTACTACGATATTTCGACACTCTAATTCTTATCGTTGATGTTGTTTCTTCTGGTGTCGAGAGCAACTCAAAATCATATCCTCTTGCACTAATTTGGTCGATTGCTATTTCAAGGCTAATATCAAAATAGTAATTCACCTCATCTTTCCATAATTTTTTTATTCGTCCTTTCATATTATTATATATGAGTGGTGCATATCGATTAGATTCGATAAAAAGAACAGGATCCCCAACCTTATAAGTATTAACCCCTATTCTAATATTTGCATTTCTATTTTGTCCTTGTAGAAATGCATTGATGTTATTTATGCCGTATAATCCATCATAATTAAGGCAAAGTACGATTTCATCTTCGTGATTGTATTGAAAGTCAAAATCTTCTAATTTTGCCGACATATCGTTTTTATCCAAGACCTCTTGAACAGAGTCTTCGTAATTTCGAACTCGACCCCAGAGTAGTTTTAATTCATCATTCGAGCTACGATAGGTATTTGTTAATTCATAAATACACGATGAAGGCAAAAATTTTTCCGCTATTGCAAACCAATTTCCAAAACGAATGGACTCTATTTGATGAACATCTCCAACAAGAACAAGTAACTCCGTAGTAGATTTGTTCAATATTTGAACCATTTGCTCGTTGCTAACGGTACTGCATTCGTCTATAACTATTAAATCCCATTGGCAACAAACCTGTTTGTTTTTTAAATATGACTCAATAGTCATATACACAGCATTGTTATTTTGGGTTTTTCTTTTCAAGTTCTCTATTGCTGGATGTGTTACTGCTAGATATAGCTTTATAGCATTTGAATAGTATTTTGAAATATGTCCGATTAAAGTTGATTTTCCTGTGCCTGCTGCACCATAGACAAACGCAACTTTAGATGAAACAAATAGTTCTTTTAGAATTTCAATTTTTTGGCAATCATCAATAGCGTTAAGAGGGTCTTCCAACCAGTGCTGAATTGCCGTTTGATATCCATTTACACCAGATTGTGCAAAAACCGACAACTTACGTAGAATTTCGGCGCAATAATCTGCATACTCCTTGATATAATAATTTCCTTTTATTTCCTTGATTTTTCGATTTTCATGCTTGTAATAAAGAGCTCCATTAAAAGCCCTTACTAAAGCATCAATATTATCGAATTTTTTCAAATCATCTTTCTTTGTAAATAGATTACCCCTTATTTCTGTTTCTACTTGAATACTCTTTACTAAGAACTCGTAATCTCTATTTTCTGATGGTATACAATCCAGTAATTCGAAAATCCTCGGATTATGGTTTCTTAACGCAGTACAAAACGGCATTTTATCAAAAGGAATACATCCATAATCCAAATAAAGATTTTGCAGCAACTCGTTTTGAGCCCCCCATTGTCGCTTTATAATATCATTTTTCATTTTGTAAAGAAGATATCTCAAGATATTGCTTCCCGCCAATACATTGCAAATGATACTACGACTTCTATCCAAAATATCAAATATGAAAGAATCTTGAGCTTTTGTGATAACACCTTGCTTTATATGGTTGTAAAAGTCATGTGAAGAGGTTACAAATTCACATAAATCGATATGGTATTTCGTGAGGAAACTCATCAGTATCTTATATTCAGAATCATCGCTTCTAATCTCAATATTTGATCCAAAAATATGCATATAATTTGAAACTTCACAAGGGCGAATTGAAACGCTCCAAGCATCAATTATATTTATTTTTATGGCATTCCCCATTACATTTATATATTCTTCTCTTTGAGAAAACTTCACAGAGTAATTGGGTAAAATATCATATTTTGTAAAAGCAATAACTCGATCAAATTTGCTAATATTGCTAAAAGCCATTGTAAACGTTACTTCGTAATAAATTTCCGAACCAACAAAAAATGGTTTTATTTTTTGGATGTAATATCTATTCTCATCAGATACTTTAGGTTCAATAGTAGACTTCGTTTCTTCAATTTTTTGCGCCACAGCTTGATAATAAACATCTAAATCTTTATCTGTATTTATCGGGAAATCGGATATATTTCTTAAAATATCCAAATCACATTGTTCTTTTACAAATTTCTTTACTATTAAAAGATACTTGTAATATTTAATCATTAATCTTTCAGAGCCATTTTCATCTATCGTATAATGAGATGCAGATTTTTGCAGTAATTCATGAAACTTATATAAAGGGCGACAATTTCCACGAGTAGCCAAAATATTCAATGCACGGGTTTTCTGTTCATAACAATTAGGATTAATAGATTCGCCAATAAGACAAACCCTCATTGCAATGTATTCAATAAGATTTCTCAATTGAGCCAATATATTTTGACTCAATAGACCACGTTCTGATTCATCAAAATGGGATATGTTTTTGCATATTACCGAATCACAGTCAAGAATTGCCTTGTCAATAGAAACCATACATCTCTCTTTAATATTCCAAACCAATGTTAAACATCATTTATTTTTTCGCCCTTTTCTTGCTCTGCCATCCATTTTTCTCGGATATCGTAGATTAGCTTTCCTTCATTATCTAGATTTTTAGATTTCTTGACCCAGGCAAATCTATAAGTATCCACAGCATCCCATTCCAGAGCCTTGCGAAGCCACTGTTGCATTGTCATTATGGCCCCAACGGCAAGCGTCTCTTTTGACGTGCTGACAATTTTCACTTGACAATTGCCTTGCAACTCAACACATTCTCCTTCGCGATTTTTAGCCTCAAAGATATCACCCACAAAAAGAACATTGGCTCGCACAAGAGCGTTAATCTTTGGCAATTGAGCTTTTGATTTCGACGAAGAATTTTTGTGTGAAACTTTTGAAGGATTAGATTCCGCAATTTCAAGAATAAAATTCTCTTGCGGGATTAATTTCTTAACATCCAAAAGATATTTATCATTCTGTTTAAAAAGATTGAGCTGGATACAGCTGATATCGATCTTATTTTTGCAGAGCCAATCTGCTGCAGAAAGCGTTTCTTCATCAAATTCTCCAGCAACCAATATGATTCTCTGCTTTCCGCTCAAATCCGTCTTATTGTTTTGATCTAAAAAATCCTCAAGTTTATCTAATGCCAAATCAAGCATATTTTGCCCTTCTTGAGGTTTTACATTCTTATATTTCTCTAAAAACGGAATATAAATCTTATCCGCCAAATCAAAAACATCTTTTATCGTCGAATAACTCGCAACATAACGAATTGCCTGAAATGTAAATGATTCAGCACGAGCTTTTATATCTTTGACATCTCTTTTTATTTCAATTAGAACAAGATTGCCATCTTTATCAAGTGCGGTTAAATCACTACGTCCATTGCCTTCATTACGAACTTGACGACCGACAATAAGAAGAGAGCTATTTTCTTCGTCAGAATCATTAACATCTTCGTCAAGGATTCCAATACGGTTGACCAGAATATCTTCAATATCCTTTTCCGTCAAATTGATTGAACTAAAATCAATTTTTTCTAAAGGAAACAATTCCTTTTTGTTTGAGGATAATTCGTACATTTTACGCCTCCATCAGACGATACATGGCCATTCTATTACCTTTAATATATATTGTTTTCTGAATAAATGGTTTGTCCTATAGGCCCAGATTGACGGCATTTAGCGTTCATTTTACCTCGATTTTCCCATAAAAATCTATATTCCCTATTGACAAATAAGGATTCTTATGACCGACGTTGAATTGAAGAACTTGAAAGACCGTCTTTGGCATTCCGCAGACATTCTCCGCGCTGGAGCGCACCTTGCCGCAAACAAATACGGGCAGCCCATTCTGGGCCTAATCTTCCTGCGCTATGCGGACATTCTTTACAAACAGCATAAAGACGAAATCATCGCTGAGTTCGAAAAACTCAAGGGCACCCGTCGTGCACGCACGCTCAAAGAAATCTCCATCGAAAAGTGCGGTTTCTACTTGCCTGAATGTGCCTGCTTCGACTTTATCAACGACGCCCCGGATGACGCCAAGAAAGCGACTCTCGTCAAGCGCGCGATGAAGGCCATCGAAGACGAAAACGAAAAGATGGAAGGGGTCCTCTCCAAAGATGTTTACGCACAGCTCGTTCCCGAAGAGGAGCCCGATTTGCTTTCGAAGATTGTCCGCATTTTCAAGGACATCCCCGAAGATATCGGCATCGACCTGTTCGGCGAAATCTACGAATACTTCCTGGGCAATTTCGCTTTGTCCGAAGGCAAGGACGGCGGAACATTCTATACGCCCGCGACAGTCGTGCGTTACATGGTCGAAGTCTTGCAGCCAAGCGGTCACGACAAGAAATTCCTTGATCCGGCTTGCGGTTCGGGCGGCATGTTCGTGCAGGCGGCCCGCTATATGCACAAGCACAACAAGAGCGAAGAAGATGACACGATGTCTTTCCGTTGCTACGGCGTGGAAAAGGAACCCGATACGGTCAAACTCGCCAAAATGAACTTGCTCCTGAACAATGTCCGTGGCGACATCACCGAAGCGAACTCTTTTTACAGCGACCCTTACAACGCATTCGGCGCATTTGATTACGTGATGGCGAATCCCCCGTTCAACGTGGACGAAGTCGTTGTCGATAAAGTCAAGGAAGACGAACGTTTCAGCACCTATGGCGTTCCCAGAAACAAATCCAAGGCAGGCAGCAAAAAAGAATCAGACAAGAAAGAAACCGTCCCCAACGCAAACTACCTATGGATTGGCTACTTCGCAACAGCCCTGAATAAAAACGGCAAGGCGGCACTCGTCATGGCGAATTCCGCAAGCGATGCCGGCGGCAGCGAACTTGAAATCCGCAAGAAGATGATTGAAGAAGGTGTCATCAGCCAGATGGTCACCCTGCCCTCGAACATGTTCAACTCGGTCACGCTCCCCGCGACGCTCTGGTTCTTCGACAAGCAAAAAGCGGGCGGCAAGAAAAAAGACGAAATCCTTTTCATCGACGCACGAAACGTGTTCACCCAAGTTGACAGGGCACACCGCAAGTTCAGCGACGAACAAATCAAGAACCTCGCCATCATCAGCCGGCTATACGAAGGCGACACGCAGGCTTTCAAGGACTTGGTCAAGGAATACAAGGAAAACCTCAAGAACGCTCCCATAAACAGCGACGATAAAGAAGTCAAAATCAAGGATTATTGGCAGGCACAAATCAACTGGCTCACCGAACGGTTCCCGAATGGAAAATACCAAGACGTAATCGGCCTTTGCAAGGTCGCAAAAATCGAAGGAGAAGACGGAATCAAGGACCAGGATTATTCGCTCAACGCGGGCCGATATGTGGGCGTTGTCATTGAAGACGACGGCATGACCGCCGAAGAATTCAAGGAAACGATGCTCGGGCTGAACGACGATTTCGCCAAGCTGAGCGCCGAAGCGAAGAAACTGGAAAAACAGATTGCAGAGAATATGAATGCGTTATTTTAGGGACAATGGGGAAAGCCTTCCCCTCGCTACAGCCACTTGTCATTCCCGCGAAGGCGGGAATCTCCAAGTGTCTTACGCTACCCCTTCTGCGGGGACACCCCGCAACGCCCCGAAAACGCCATTGCAAGAAGCATAGCAACGAAACAATCTAAAAAGTTTAGAAAACAATATGAAATTTACTACATACAGATTAAATGAGATTTGCGATGCGAAAAGCGGTAAACGATTACCGCTAGGTTCTGATTTTTCAAAAGAGATCACAAAATACAAGTATATCAGAGCAAGAGACATCAAACAGGGGAAAATAGATGTATCTAACTGTGGATACATTTCTGAAGAAGTAAAAAAGAAAATAAGCAAATATATCATTGAAGAAAATGATGTCGCCATCACTATCGTAGCGAATATAGGTGACGTCGGCTTTTGTGGACAAGACGCATCAGGAGCAAATTTAACAGAAAATGCTGTCCGTTTAACAAATTTCAACCCTCAAAAATGTTTTTCTAAATATTTAGCTTATTACCTCGCTCAACCATGTTTAAAAAAATACATGGAAGGCTTAGCAATTGGTGCAGCCCAAGCAAAGTTGGGCATTTATAAAGTAAATCAAATAAAAGTCCAATTACCTTTAGTCGAGGAACAGAAAAAAATAACTTCGATAATTGAAAATTACGACAACCTGATAGAAAACAACAACAAACGCATTAAAATCTTGGAACAAATGGTGGAGAACCTATACAAAGAATGGTTCGTCCGCTTCCGATTCCCCGGCCACGAAACAGTCCCAATCGAAAACGGAATTCCCAAAGGCTGGCGAATTGATAAAATAGAGAATATAAGCAATGTGACAGATGGCGTTCATAACACCATACAAGATACGCCAAATTCACCATACTTACTACTTAGCTGTAAGAATATTAAAGATGGGAAAATACAAATAGGAGAAAACGAGCGAACTATTGATGAAAAAACTTTTTTTACGCTTCGAAAAAGAACCCAATTGTCAAAAGGAGATATTCTTATAACCTCTGTTGGAACAATTGGGGATGTCCACCTCCTAAATCAAGAACCTTCCTATATAGAATTTCAGAGAAGCGTTGCAATTATCAAACCAAACAAAGAGCTAGTCAATTCCTGCTATTTATATGAAACGTTCAAATCAATGCGGAAAGAATTTGAGAACGCAGCCCATGGTGCAGCACAGCAATGCCTTTTTATTGGCGATATTAATAGAATGAAAGTCTGTCTTCCGCCTTTTAAAATCTGCCAACTCTTTGAAAAAAAGGTTCAACAAATATACGATTTGATTCTTACTTTATCAAATCAGTGTGACAACCTCATCAAACAACGCGACCTGCTCTTGCCCCGCCTAATGAGCGGAAAACTCGCCGTATAGGTAATTATCATGTCAAAAATGGTTCTAGATTTACAGCAAGCATGTCTTGAAGAAAAAGTGTCCTGCTATAATTTATTACTCAGGGCGTATGCAATTGCTGAAAAATTAAACATCAAAGACATGGCTGATTTTTGCACCAATGAAATCAACGGCTACTATGACATAGAAGATAAACTCATCCCATTATATCGTAAAATTCATGTAAATGCAGAAGCATACAAAGAGACCGCAAAACGTTGGGAACCCATATCTTTTCCTGCTGGCAGTCCATGGTCCATGAGCATCATAGTAGAATCCGTTGCCGAAATTGAAAAAATTGATCAATCCAAACGTGAAATGCTCGAAGTCCGATTGAATTACGATGAACAACTAGCCATCTATCAAGAAATTGACATGCCCAAACCGTTACATGTTCGTAAAATTTTTATGGCTGCAAAAGTCACTTCGATACTCCAAATTGTCCGTAAACTCATTTTAGATTGGGCTTTGAAACTAGAAAAACAAGGCATATTTGGAGAAGATCTTGTTTTCTCTGACGAAGAGCAAAATAAAGTCAAAGATGTTCCGTCCATTCAAATCATCATTAACGGCAATGTAACTAGTTCGAATGTTGCCGGCGTGCTAAACGATTCTATTTCAAGCATCCAAACGCAAAGGAAAGAATAAATGTCAAAGCTGGTTATAGAATTACAAATGGATTGCGTCAATCCAACTATTTCTTATGCAGCTCTTTTCCAAAAAGCATATTTTACCGCCCATAAATTAGGGCAAAAAGAAATGGCGGATTTCTTAAGAAAAGAAATTGACGGCTACGGAGATCAAATAGTTCCGAAATATCGATATATTAACGCAATATTTAAAGCAAAGAGTAGTATAGGTCCCTGGAAACCAATAATCATTCCAAGCAATTCGCCTTTAGCAAATTGCCTGCATATTCCCGTAAAACAAGGAACTTCTGAAATAGAATTATTTTTGAATTCACCAAAAGAAACAATTATTTCGCCAATATCTGCAGAACTACATAACCTTTTCGGCGAATTAAATCCATTATTGGCCTCTAGAGACATCTGTGCCCATTTTTCAAAATACCAGTATAAAACAATCCTTGAAATAGTCAAAAGAAAGATTTCTGAATGGGCTATTGATTTGGAACCGAAAGACGTTTCAAAAGAAGAATTTGATATTCGGTCTAAAGAAAAAGACATTGCCAAAAATACGACCATTATAAACAACTATGGGAACATAAATGGATCAAATGTTGTTGGATCTGCAATCAACTCCACTCTAAACGCAAACGGAGTAAAAGAATTTGATTACGAAGGGGCCAAAAAACTTCTTAAATCTATAAAAGAGCTGATAAAAGTACCATCTGTCGATGAAAACGACAGAAATCTTTTAAACACCCAAATTGAAAAAATTGGCCAAAAAATCAATCAAAAAGATTCTAAATCTATCGGAACGCTACTCAACAGTTTGGGCGTTTGGGCGCAAAGCATAACTTGCAGCGTTATCGGCTCAGACATTTACAGCAAAATTGATGCGTTCCTGAAAACAGTTCAATGAGCCAAGCAAGTATTCTTAAAAAGCTACAGCGAATTAATTCTATTTTTCAACACAATTTCAAAATCTTCAGTTATAAAATTCTTCATTGAATTCACAAGTGCAACAATTTTGTCTTTGCCAAAATTAGTCATCCATCTATTCAAACAATTTTCATCTAAAAGTTTATCAACTATTTTCGAAGTATCAAAAATGCCGATTTGATCGCACAATTCTTTTACCACTTCATTAAAATATTCTATTGATATTTTTCCCATTATATGACTTAAATGATAATCTTCTAGGATGTTATTTTCATTTTTTAGAAGAATTGATAAATTGAGCGGCCAGCATTTTTTTCCTAAATATTCATGCTCAATATTTCCAAAATTATTTATGAAATAATCAAATTCTTTCTTGATAATGGCGCAGAATGCATTATTTGTTTCTTTTTTCGGACAATGTCTACCAAAAATAAGCCTTACAAAGACGTGCATTTTTTCGTCCGGAATAGTTTCATTTTTTTCTATCACAGAAGTCGCTAAATCGACAATATCAACATTATTTGTTATTAAAAAATTCGATTCTTCTTCAAAAAGTTCGTTATCAACTTTCTTCTCCTTAAAAAGAAAGCTGTAAAAGCGTCCTAAATTCAATTTAGCAAAATCATCTATGAAATATAATTGTATACTTCCACGATCTTTGCTCACCTGTTTTTTCGCAAGTAGAATTATATCATCAACAATATTACTCGCGGAAACAAACAACACGTTATTAAAGTCGACTTTAATTTTATTATGACTGAGTAACAAGTGAATAATAGTCGAATCCAACGTCACAATATAATTCGTATTTTCTCTAAAAAATTTTGGTAAGTATACCAAATCAACATACTCATCTTCTATCTTATCAACAAACCTCTCAATTTCAACATCATCAATCGTTGTAGTAAAAAGAAAATCGACAATTCCTTCAGGCGCAAATTTACATTCCGAGTCACCAACAAGAAATTCATCGACAAAATCACAGGCTTTTTCAGAACCATTTATTTTATTTTTTAATCTAGGATTCTTTCTTATATAATCATAATAGAAATGAGGTTGGATATCAGTCTGCCGAGCAATAATATAGTCTAAATTTTCTTTGGACAAAAGAAACATGGCGTTATTAACTAATTTTTTCTGAATAGAATCTACATAGTCCGATACCTTTTTTACTTCAACATTTATTTCAAGCAGTTTTTTCTTAAAAGAAGCATTCGTTTCTGCATAATCAAGAACATAACCTAAAACAGGCTCCCTTTTTCCAAAAAAAACATCTAAAAATTTCGTATAATCATCATCAACAGGCCTATTTTTTATCATTTCGCACAATAATGCACCAGACTCATTACTGAAAAAAGACAAAAGAAAATTCATTTTAGAATCTTTTGAAATATCTGAATTAAGCTTTTTCGACAATTCGTTCAATAATCTATTTACAATTTCATCCCTATCATTTAATTTTTCTATTGAACCAATATATTGATCAACGAAATCGTTTTTTCCATATTCTTCATAATAGTTTTTTATCGCATTTATAAACCAATCTATTTGATTCGATAATTTATACTTATTCAAATAAGTAAACACATCATTATTCAGCACGGAAGGGCTAGACCACTGAAAATCCTTTATTTCCGCAACCACTGATTCTACATCTGTTATTTTTTTTGTGAATTCCGGCTCTAGTTCATTTTTTACCGTTTTAAGATAAAAACGAGCATTTGCATCCAAAAGGTCTTCCGATGTTTGTTGAATATAATAACGATATTCCTCATTAATAAATCCTTCTGAAAGCACCGTGAAAAGGAAGTCTTCATCAACACGCTCTCTTCGGCTATATCCTAATTCATCTTCAATTATCCTTTTTTGCTTTTTTATAAAATTTTTTAAGCTAGCATTTTCTACATCTTTTAACAGTTGCTTCAATGACTTAATCATTTTTTCGCCTTTTTTTCGTTAAAAATTTTCTTATATGTTATGAATCTGAGAGAAATACATTACACCTTTATTCGCAGTTTCTTTTTCAAATTCAAAAGGAGCGTCATTTAAACAATAGTATAGCACACCTTCTTCACTTATCAAATTTTGATAATTTTTAGGATTGAAATTTTTATAAAGCACCAAAGTGAATATTTTCTCATCGTCCAACTCACCATGATTTTTTATAGCAACTTCTTTAAATACTTTAAACTCATTAAAGCAGTTCTTCACCAAGCGAAGATCACTTAAATATTTAGCCATTTTCTTTAAATATCCATCACTAAGAAACGGTTTTTCTTTATCTGCGTCATTTATAGGCATTTTTGTCTTTCTTAAAAAATGAGTTTTTATATATTTTATAGTTTCAGTCCTGCCATTTAACACTGGTATCACAGGTATAATCATATCGAAAAATTTTGTTCTTTCTTCAGACGCTAAAATATCATCTTTAACGAGATACACAAACTTAACTCTATCTTTTATTCCAGGATAATTATTTATTAAAAAGTTTATTTCCCGAAGTTTAGTAAAGTATTTCAAAGTATCAAATCGGTCAAGGTCTTCAATAACAACACAATTACATTTTGTCGCTTCAAAAAAATAGACGATTTCGTTTATATATTTGTCAAATAAAGAACCCTCGTCACACGTAGTTAATTCTAAATCCTTCAAATTTATTTTAGAAATTCTCAGTTTGTTTATTTTTTGAATAGCATAGAAAATTAAAATGTATACAAATGACAATATCAGAGGAATATAAATTGTTCCTATTTCAAAAGGACTTTTCAACCAAGCTTTTACAACACTCAAAATAGTCTCATTGGCAAACGGAACAATTAATGCAAACAGAATGAAAACAAACGTTGTCAATAGAATTGTCTTTAAATCTGTTAAATTATAAATCCTCGGAACATTTGAATACTTTAAATCTGTATATTTCTTCGAAAAAATAAACTGTTGAATGATAGCACATTCCACTTCTGACTCGCTATACGTTTGCGAAGATTCATTCTCATTGGGATTATTAAACTTTGCCAAAGAAATTTCAACGATTTTTTTCTTCTCTTTAACTTTCATCTTTTCGCAAAAAGTCTGCCACACAGAACTTTTTCCAGCACCATATGGGCCACTAATTGCAATATTATTCACTTTTCCTTCTTCTTCGATAATCGCATATTCCAATTGTTTATAAATTTCATCATAAACATTATCAGCTTTTTCAGTTGGTGAAAGTATATTGTAAGTTCCGATATCTTTCGATTTCTTTTTTAAAGTCATGGAACGCTGAATTATCATTACTATTAATAAAATTAATGGGACGCAAGAAAAGATACCTAGAGCATATAAATACTTTTCTTCAACTAAATAAGCATTCAGTGATTGACTAGTATCTTTGATACTATAAAAAAACTTTTTTTCATTTGCGTTCCCAATATAAACATTATTTACCTGACAATTCGCGCCAAAACAACCTTCCCGCGAATCGATTATTTCTTCCTTTTGATAATTAAGGCGACCACGTAATTCATAATCTCTACTAAAATCCAACGGTACCGAGGGACTTACCGTAACATTAGTAGACGACGCATTAGACACAGAATCCTTTGCATCATTCAACGAGCACACTTCTTCCGCACGCTGTATAACCAGCGTATCTTTTAAGCAGCATTGTTTTTCTTGACTTTCACTGCTACTTATTGGCGTTGTAGTACAAGTCTGCTGAACACGTTGAGGAGAATTAATGTTGGTAGAAGTACATCCAGAAAGAAACAGGCCCAAAGCCAAAAAGAATAAAAAAACGTTTCGTTTCATATTTGACGAAAAAAGATTTACATGTTCATTTTGAACAATTTAAAAAACGCGAACAAAATATATCTAATTATTCCATTTTGTGCACTTTGTATCAAAAATGTATCTTAATTCAAACATTTGCATATGTTGTCTTTTGCGCGTTACTAAACTATCCCTAACAACGTCTTTTTCGCTCAAAACATCAAAACCAGCCCCATTTTAGGATAAAAAAGCAAAAAAAATCATTAAGAACCAATCGCAAAGAGTTAATTTTATGGCATGAAGTCCTTTATTTCGGAAGATGACATTGAACAGGCTATTCTGAAAATGCTGGAGGCAGAGCCCTTCGGCTATCAGATTGTCCGTTGTGACCCATCTCCGGAAAAAATGGATGACCTGAATGACGGAACTGGTAGGGCAAACAAAAAGCAAGGCGTTTTGCCAGCAATCTTGCGAGAATCACTCACAAGGCTCAATCCGAATGTCCCAAAAGACAAGTTGGACGAACTAGTCCATGAACTTGCACGAGACTATTCAGGAACAGATATAACCGCAACCAATTACACGCTCTACAAAAAGCTGCGTGATGGCGTTCGCGTGAAATTTATCAGGGACGGCAAGTCGGATTTTGAGGATGTTGCTTTTATTGATTTTGTACACCCCGAAAACAATACATTTACGGCTGTTTCGCAAATGTGGATTCAAGGACGGTTCAATTACCGCCGTCCCGATGTTTTGATATTTGTAAATGGGTTGCCACTTGTCTTTATCGAACTGAAAAATAGCACCGTCAAGATTGAAGAAGCCTACAACAAGAATTTAACGAGCTACAAGAAGGATATTCCGAACCTTTTCGCGCTCAACCAGATTTGCGTGCTTTCGAACGGTTTCGAGACAAAGCTTGGGGCGTTCAACGCCAGTTACGATTATTTCTTTGAATGGCTCAAGTCTAGCGAAGACGATAAAATCGACCGCAAATACATTCGCGGCGAAGGTGTCAGCGCTGAATACATGGTTAAGGGATTGCTAAACAAGGCGACCATCATCGACTATATCGAAAACTTCATCTTGTTTGAAAACCAGTCCATCAAGATTATCGCCAAGAACCACCAGTTCATGGGTGTGAACAACTTGTGCGAGGCAGTAAAGAACCGCAAGGAACTGGACGGCAAGCTCGGCGTTTTCTGGCACACACAAGGGAGCGGCAAGAGTTATTCGATGGCGATGTTCGCCCGCAAGGTCAATCGCAAGTTCCATGGGAATTTCACATTCCTTGTCATCACCGACCGCGATGACCTTGACACGCAGATTCACAAGAATTTCATTCGCACCGAAATCATTGGGCCGAAGGATGAATGCCAGCCCAAGAACGGCGCACAGCTTAGGGAATACCTGCAAGGCAATAAACCTTTCATATTCACGCTGATACACAAGTTTGGTTACGAGAAAGGCAAAAAATATCCCGTACTTTCTACCCGTGATGACATCTTTGTCCTGGTAGATGAAGCGCACCGCACGCAATACAAGACCTTAGCCGAAAATATGCGAACCGCTTTGCCGAATGCAAACTTTATCGCATTTACGGGTACGCCGTTGCTCGGGAGCAAGCATCTTACGAATCAGTGGTTCGGCAACTATGTTTCGGAATATAACTTCGCACAATCCGTAGAAGACGGTTCTACCGTCCCGCTATTTTACAGCAGGCGCGTTCCCGAAGTCGGGCTCCAGAACAACTTCCTTGACGATGATGTTGTCTCAATTATCGAAGACGAGAATCTCAACGAAGCCGAAGCGAATCTTTTGGAAAATTCCAGTTCGCGCATTCTGGAAGTCATCAAGCGCGAAGACCGCCTAGACAAGATTGCAAGGGACATCGCCCACCATTTCCCGCGTCGTGGATTCCTTGGCAAGGGCATGGTCGTATCCGTCGACAAGTTTACTGCCGTAAAGATGTACGACAAGGTTCAGCACTATTGGAAAGAAGAAAAGAAGGCGCTGACCATCGAACGGAATAATGTATCGACACAGGAAGAACGCGAACGCTTAACCGCAATCTTGAATTACATGGACAAGGTCGAGATGGCGGTTATCGTTTCAGAAGAAGCGGACGAAGTTCAAAAGTTCAAGGCACAGGGTTTGGATATTTCGGCACATCGCAACAAGATGAACGCGATCACCCCCGAAGGCAAAGATATTGAAGACCGATTCAAAGATCCTAATGACAATTTGCAGTTGGTCTTTGTCTGCGCCATGTGGCTTACCGGTTTTGATGTAAAGAGCCTTAGCACGCTTTACCTCGACAAACCCATGAAAAACCACACGTTGATGCAGGCAATCGCAAGAGCGAACCGTGTATTCCCTGGGAAACCGTGCGGCATCATCGTGGACTATGTGAACGTATTCAAGTTCATGAAGCAGGCTTTGGCCGCATACGCTATTGGCGATGACGGTAGTGAATTCCCCGCTAAAAATATCGACGAACTGATTGGCAACATTAATGCCTGTATAGAAGAAGCTCACAAATTCCTTCTCGAACACGAAATTGATCTCTACAAGATTTTGGACGGAGCATCCACTTTCGATAAATTGGAAGACATTCGCAATGCATATAACAAAATCGTAGAAATTGACGAAAATGCCGAAAAGTTCAAAGTCATTTTAAACACCTTGCTGAATCTTTACGACGCTTCAAAGCCAGAAATTTTTGAACGCGATTGGAGTAATCCAATATTCAGCGCACTCATTTACTTGCACGGACAATTCTTCCGCCTGATTGATGACGAGAAAATTGAAAAAGCCCGCAAGAGAATGGGAGACTTGCTGGATAGCAGCGTCTCTTCGGAAAGCGTGAAAGCTGATGGCGCTAGCGAACTCCGTGATATTTCAGGAACGCAAACGTATATGCGCGGGTCCAAACTGATTGACCTTTCAAAAATTGATGCAAACGGCCTGCGCAAGGAAATCAAACAAGCAAAATACAAGGCTGTTGAAATCAACGACATGAAAGAATTCATCGAAAGAGCCTTGCAGCAAATGATTAACAAAAACGTTACGAGAATCAAGTTCTCCGAAAGATTCCGCAACATCATCAACCGTTACAACGCTGGCGGAACGGAAAACGAAGATTATTACGAACAGTTGATCAAGCTTGTTGAAGAATTGAAGAAAGAAGATTCTCGCGCGGCTACGATGGGCCTATCAGACGAAGAATTGGAAATCTTTGACTTGCTCGTGATGGGCAAGAAACTGACAAAAGCGCAGGAACAAGAAGTATTGCTGACCGCCAAAGCGCTTTTCAAAAAAATGCAAGAAAATCGCCAGAAAATTCTTGTGGTTGATTGGTATAAGGACGAACAGACTCGCGCCAAAGTCAAGAGCACTATTGAAGAAGTTCTGGACGCCCCGAAACCGCCCCATTTGCCGGACTGCTATGACATTGATTTATTCAACGTAAAGAGCAACCTACTCCTAAACCACTTCATTGATATGGCCGTGCAAGGCTACGGCTGGGCAAGAGGCGGAGTCGGGTAATAGCGAGAGCAAGGCTTTTCCCTTAATTTTTACTCCACTAAACAAATTTTCGATATTTTTTATATCAACTTTGTGTTTGGTCACAACTTTTTGAGCATGAACCCGTTGACACCAAAGATATCCCCAACTGTCGCAAATTTTGCGACAGTTCAAAATGGGAATAGTGTCAAAGAAAAGCGCCAGAAGAATATTTCTCCTGACGCCTTTTCACTTTCGCTCGGTCACTTCGGCAAGCTCAGTGACCTTTCGTTACCCTAGCTGCCCGGGCAATACTAGCTTTTCCTTATGCGGAAACTCCTTATCGTACTTCTTGAACGCCTCGGGATTGCGCATGGCGACAAAGTACGGTTCGGGATCGCGGTAGCTGCCGGTGATTCCGTCGAGGAACCCCTCCTGCAGTTCCTTGCAGAGGAAGTAAGGCGCGTCGCTTTCGGGGTCGTCGGCATAGCGAATTCCCCTGGTGCTCGCGACCACAAAGCCGCTCTTGCCGTAGAACGCGATGTTCCCGCAAATCAGGAGGCAGCCCGCGCCCATCTCGGCGGCAATTCGCATGGAATGGTCGAGCAATGTTTTCCCGTATCCCTTGCGCTTATAGTCGGGGCGGATGCTGATGGGCCCGAAGGTCATCATGCGGATTTTGCGCCCGTCGTCGGCGTCGATGTGCGACCACGCGTACATCACGTGCCCGATGATTTCGCCGTCCACTTCCAGCACGAGCGAGAGTTCCGGCACAAAGTCGGGCTCGCTCCTGTAGCAGTGCAGCACGTAATGCTCGGTGCATCCGGGACGGTACACGTTCCAGAAGGCTTCGCGGGTAAGGTTTTCGACGGTCTTAAAGTCGCGCGGTTGTTCCGTGCGGATGGTGTAATTTTTCATTGTTTATCTCCAGGTTGAATTTTTATGACGGGCATAAAAATCGCCTTGGAAGACGGCCCAAGGAATGTCTCCCAAGGCCCTAGACAATGAATCAAGATTTGCTAAACAGCATCCAGTCTCCGTTAAAAGTACAAGGCAAATATAAATAATTTTCCGCAATTTTATCCAATTTTTCCATGCACCCCTTCGTATAGATTTCGGGCATAATCGCGACGCAGTTAGCAACAGTCGCGGACGAAACACTATCATAGGAGTTAAATCATGGGAAAAGCTAATCTCGGTAACGATATTTTTGAAAAATTCAACGAGGGCGAGCTCAGGCTCCCGAGCAAAACGGTCGCTTTCAAAGGTATCGCGTGGTCCAAGCATCCGACTTTCGAGGGGGTAGAACTCAAGCATATCATTACCGCAAAAGAGACCGGCGGCACGTTCAGCTATCACTTGGTGAGAATTGCGCCGAACAAGAGCATCAAAACGCACATTCACGAAACCCAGCTCGAAATGCACGAGGTCATTGCGGGGAGCGGAGTTTGCATCAATGATGGCGCCAAGCTCGAATGCGTTCCGGGCGTCATCTCGATTATGCCGGCGAAGGTCCCGCACCAGGTAGACGCTGGCGACCAGGGGCTTTATCTGTTCGCAAAGTTCATGCCAGCGCTTTGTTAAGGAGATCCCCGCTTACGCGGGGATGACAGAAAAGGTAATGCTAAGAGATTGCGTCGCCCTTACGGTCTCGCAATGACGTATTAGTCATCCGCTTTTATGTGTCTGTCTTCACGGCACGTTTATATTCTTTCGGAGAAAGGCCGACGACTTTTTTAAAGCAGCGGTCCATGTGGCTTTGGTCGTAAAATCCAGCGTCAAAGGTCACCTCGGCTGCGGGCCTTTCTTCGAGCAGCTTTTGCGCCTTGCGGACTTTGCATTGCATCTGGAACTGATGCGGCGTGAGTCCGAAGGCCTTTTTGAATTCGCGTATCATGTGGAACGGGCTGATGCATGCATCATGCGCCATTTGCTCTATCAGATAAATGTTTTCGGGATTTTCAAGGATGTTTTTTTGCAATTCATCTAACCGCGCGACTATACTTTCATAATCCCGCGCGCAGTCCTCAGCTACAATCTCGTCGACCTCTAAAGCGGTACACAGCACCACCATTGAATAACATTCATCGCCGACAGTCTTGATTTCGTGCAACGTATTCGGTGGAATTTGGAACCGTTCTCCGGCGCCGTAAATTTTCGCTTCGCCGTTCAGTACCATGCAAACGCGGCCCTCTTCAATATAGCCGACGGTCATGTGGGCGGTATGCGTGTGCGGCGGGTACGACTTGCGCCAATCCTTGTAACGCACGCATTCAATCCGGTCATTCTTTTTACTGTACGAAATCTCGCTCATTTTCTACCTAGCAAGGCAACCGCAAATTAGCTATTTTTCAAGCTCTCCATTTTTATCTAAATTTACCTCTCTATGTTTCTTGAGCTTTGTACACTTCTTTTGTTCGTAGCAGTCTTGGTGGCGGCGCTTGCCTTCAAGGTGAAGCTGGTGTTTGCCATGCTGGCGGGGCTTGCGTTTTTTGTAGGTTATGCGCTGGTGCGGGGGCATGGGGTGCGGCGCGTGCTCGCCATGTGCGGGCGCGGCATTGTCACGGCGAAGGGGATTCTTATTTTGTTTGTGCTGCTCGGTTTGTTGACGGCCTTGTGGCGGGCGGGTGGCGTCATCCCGCTGATGGTGGTGCATTCGGTGCAGTTTATTCACGGGAGCGGTTTCTTGCTTGCGGTATTCCTGCTGAACTGTGCGATGTCGCTCTTGACGGGGACTGCGCTTGGTACGGCGGCAACGGTGGGGGTAGTTTGCGCGACAGCGGGGCATGCGCTCGGCGTGTCGCCTTGTTGGGTGGGCGGCGCCATTTTGGCGGGGGCGTATTTCGGGAACAGGATTTCGCCGATATCTTCGATGGCGCTTTTGACGGCGAACATCACGAATACGGATATTTATGCGAATGTGCGGCGGATGCTGAAAACCACTTGGCTTCCGTTGCTCTTGAGTTGCGCGATTTATCTGGTTGTTGGTCTCTGCGGTTTCGCGAATGATTTAAGTGGGGTGGCTGGCGACTCGATTTACGCAAGCGATGTTGCGGGCAATTTTTCGGCGGAACCGGTGCGAGCGCTTTTCGCAAAGGAATTCAGTCTTTCGCCGTGGTGCATTCTTCCTGCGGTTTTGATGGTTATTTTATCCGTACTCCGGGTGCGGTCTTCGCGGGTGTTGCTCCTGAGTGCTCTCGCGGCTTTACCGCTTGCTTTTGTTATCGAAAATCATTCCCTTGCCGATGTATTGCGAGCAGTTGTTTTTGGATTCCACGCCCACACTCCGGAACTTGCGCCGATGATTAATGGCGGTGGATTTCTTTCGATGTTGAACGTGTTCTGGATCGTGGTTATTGCGGGGTGCTATGCGGGGATTTTCAAGGAGACCGGGATGCTTACGCCCCTAAAATCTGCGGTCGAAAAAATCGCGGCCAGGACAAACTCTTTTTGTGCGACGCTTGTGGCTTCTTGCGTTACGGCCTGCGTTGTTTGCAACCAGACGCTCACCATCATTCTGACTCACCAACTCACGGAAAATCTTGACACGGATTCTGCACCGGGCACAACAAAATTATGCGATGCGGATAAATCCAGCGATAAGCCAAACGCAATCGTCAAGAACGAATCCCACGCGCTTGATCTTTATGATACGGCGGTGACGGTGATCGCGCTTGTGCCGTGGTCGGTTGCGACGGCGATGGTGCTTGCCGCGGCCAATGCCCCTGCAAGTTCCGTGCTGTGTGCATGCTTCTTGTATCTGCTGCCGATTTGCCGATTGGTATAGCGGATTTACATTTTTCTATTTTTGTCTGTTGCAATCATTCGCGGAGTCAATATGCCAGAGAAATTTTCGAAATGGGTTGCCTGCTGGGGAAACGCCACCTCTATCACTGACCGCAAGGAAGCTACCTACGCCAAGGACTTGACGCTGCGCAACCCGATTCGTGCGTGCTTTTCGGGGAACAAGTTGCGGTTCCATTTTTCGAATCTCACCGGCACGGAACCCGTGACGATTTCCGAAGCATATGTCGCACATTCCCAGGCAACCTCCGCATACTCCCCGGTCGCCATCACGTTCGGCGGCAGCACTTCCGGCACGATCCCCGCGGGCGAAGAAATCCTGAGCGACGAAATACCATTCGACGTGACCGCAGGCGAGACTTTCGATGTAAACCTCTACTTCGCCGACTTTACGCAGATGAACGCAGGCACGGCTATCACGGGCCCGCTTTCGGGCGGCAAGTACAGCTACGGCAACTTCGCAAAGTCCGCGACACTCCCTGACGACTTAACGCGCAAAACCAACTGGATTTATTTCCTGAACACCATCGACATCTTCACCGAAGAAAAGAACTTTGCGCTGGTGTGTTTCGGCGATTCCATTACGGCGCAGGACTGGCCCGATTACCTGACGCTCCGTTGTGCACGCGAAGGTTTCAATAACGTGGCCATCATCCGTCGCGCGGTAAGCGGCACGCGCATCCTCCGCGAATACAGCTGCATCACCTACGCGGCCTACGGCCTCAAGGGTGCCACGCGATTTCCGATTGAAATGAATGTCGCAGGCGCCCGCACGGTAATCGTGCAACACGGCATCAACGACATCATCCACCCTGTCGGCGTAGAAGTCAACAAGTTCCGTCCCTGGAGCGACATGCCCACTGCAGACGACCTCATCAATGGCGTACGCTCGCTTTACATTACGCATGCGCGCAAACTCGGCCTCAAGATTTACAGCGGCACGCTACTGCCCATTTACGGCTGGCGCACCTACAACGAAAACCGCGACATCATCCGCATGGCGTTCAACGAATGGCTCCGCACCGCACCCGATTTTGACGGCTGCGTCGACTTCGATAAGGCGGTACGCGGTCACGACAATCCGAAGGCGTTCAGCAGCGGATTCGATTCCGGCGACCATCTGCACCCGAGCGCAAAAGCCTACGAGGCCATGGCCGAATGCGTTCCCGAAGAACTGCTGAAGTAAGAGTCTTGCGGCAGTTGCTTCTGGATTTTTTTTGCATTTCGGTTCGAAAATCGTGTGGCGGTGTAATCTTCGTCACATGTTTACATCTGTAAAAATTATTCGTTTCTTACAAGATTGATTTTGCCCTTTTAAAATTGTAATTTAGGGGCATGAATTCCAACGATATCAACATTGTCAAGCAGATTGTGGTCTTAGTCGCTGTTGCGGTAATTCTTGGGTTTGTTTACGGCTAATCCTTGCAGTTTTATATATTTACTGCATGCAGCCCTACATTCACCATTTCGCGAATTTTTTGCGCCTTCACATGGACTCCATTTCGGTGGGTCTTGTCGCTACCTTGCTTATCATTTACGGTGGCCACATCAACAATTATTTTAAGAAGATAACGCGGAGTATCCCGTTCGTCGGGCGTTTTGCGTTGTTTGTGGTGCTGTGTAGCGCGGGGTATGCGTTCATGTCATCGCAGGCGGTGCGTTTCTTGAAGATGTTTTTGCGCGGGCAGGCCGACCTTCCGCTGATCGGGATTATTGCCGGGGCGTTTGTCGTGCTCGCGTTTTGCGCCAAGAGCGGGAAAGATATCTAACTCTGTAAATAAAATCTTTCCTGATTTGTCTAGCAGGAAAGCCCCAAATAATATATAATTGTTACTATGAAGTTAAAGAATTTGCTTGTTCTCGCTGTGCCCGCTTTTTTCTGGGCAGCCTGTTCCTCCGATTCGGAAAGTACACCGGCCCAACCGCCTGTCCCGACGGAGATTTCTTCTGCCTCTACGGTCGACCCTTCTGTTCCGGCAGAACCTTCTGATCCTGTCGATCCGGCTGTTCCGTTTGTCCCCGAAGAACTGGTTTACGACAGCATCGGTTTTGTCGATATCGCGAACGCTTTCCACACGGTGGCCCCCGATGAAAAGGTGGTCTTTGTGCTGAGACATGCCGAACGTGAATCTGGTGTAGGTCGCGAGACTCCGCTGACGGAGAACGGTATTCTGCAGGCGCAGTCCGTGGGTCAGAAACTTATCAGTGCCGACGAGTTTGTATATGCCCACACGGCTTATGTGCGCACCAAGGAAACGGCTTGCAATATCGCCTTGGGACGTGGCCAGGTGCAGGTTTGCGACGACAGCTTTGTTTCCGACACCATTTCCGAGTTGACCGGTGGCTGGTTCATCAAGGACGAGGATCTCCGTGATTCCTATGTTAGCAGTACCGGAAAGGATACCAACACGAGTGGCATCGTTTCGCTCTGGGCCTACGACGGTCAGTTCGCCGACGCCTTCTACGACCTGGAAGAACGCAGCCTCGAAGTCATCAACACTTACCTGATCAAGGACTACGCCGAAATGCCGAAGGCGAAGGTGGTTATCAGCCACGATGAATTTGTCGTGCCCCTGATTGCCTGGGCGACCAACAAGACCGCCTCTATCCGCTACAAGTGGGGCCGCTGGTGGGTCAATTACCTGACGGGTCTTGCGATTATCGTGAACAGCAAGAACGAGGTCCGCTATATCGGTATCAAGGGCCTGGAAACTGCCACCGAGTAGTTTTTGACAAAAATGAAATTGGAAGGTCTGCCGGCTTGAATGCGAGGCGGCCCTTTTTTATATTGTGAGAGTATGCCTGCAACGAATGAAATTTTTAACGAGGCGGTCCGCAGGGCGATGAAGCTCAAGGGGCTTGTGCAGGAGGATATTTTTGCGCGTCTCGGGTATTCCCGCAGGACGCTCGTCGAAGGTTTTTCGTTCGTGAAGATGTGCGAGCTGGAATTTTTGCTGGGAACCCCGGCGGAGGTCCTTTGGAATGTTGACCCGGTAGACAGCGAGGCGCTGGCGCAGGCCCGTAAGGCTTTCGAGAGGCGTTTCTGCACGGCGGAGGCGGTCGACTGGGCGCAGCGATTCCCGATTCGCGAGTTGCAGCGGCTGGGCCACATCCGCATGACCGAAGGGCTCACTTTCAATAAGAAATTCAAGTCGGGACTGCTTCCCCGCGAAATCATGAAGTTCATGGGGGTCGCCTCGCTGGACGGCTGGAAAAAGACGTATTCCGTTGCTTTGGAAACGGTCAATCCGCAGGTCTATTCCGCATGGATTCGCCTGGGTGAAATTCAGGTGGCGCGCCCGTCGTCGGATTTTTTCATCAGTCGCGACGTGATTGCGAATAACTTAAAATTCTTGCGCAGGAACGCCTTGCCGCTCAAGGAAAACTTGCGCCAGATTGTTATTGATACTCTGCGGAAATGCGATATCGCGGTATTGCAGGTTCCTTCGTTCATTATGGCGCCTGCTCCGAAGGCGGCTTGTTTCTGGCGGGGCTTGCAGCCCGTGGTGCAGCTGCCGACGGGGCCAATGAGCGACGGTGAATTCATGGAGTCGGTTTACCATGTCATGGGGCATATCCTGCAGTCGCACAGCAAGCGTCCTTGCCTGCTTGCGCCGAAAACGGTGGCGGGGATGATTGCCACGGCGAAGAATGGTTGCAACGAGGCGAAGCGTGTCGCCGAAAGTCTCCTGATGACCGAGGCGGAAGAATGCGAACTGATTTGCTGCGGGCGTTTTGCCGAAAAAGCCTGCATCGAGTTCTTTTCGCGCAGGTTCCAGATTCGCCCGGGCATTATCGTGTCGCGCCTGCAGCAGCTCAAGAAGATTCGGCGCGACAGTCCGCTGAACGCGCTCAAGATGGCAGTGTAGAAACTGGCGGGTGTTCGCTGCAGGTAATAAAATAAGTGCGGAATTGAAAATAAGCGCGGGAGTGCCGCGCTTCGTTTCGTTTAAATGAGGTTCGGTTAGTAGTTGATGGCGATGTAGGCGCTGCCTGCACCGAAGCGGCGGTCGAAACTTTCGAAACCGTCCCACAGGGCGTCCCACGCGAAGCCGATTTCGAGCTGCGTCGCGGAATTGCGGAAGAAGATGATTCCCAGTTCGGCTCCTCCCGCAAGGCCGATGGCAAAACCTTCGTCCCCGTCGTAGTAGTGGCTGTCGGTTTGGATGCCGAGGCCGATTCCTGCGCCGATGAAGGGCGTGACGACTCCCGTGCTCGGGAAGAATCGCCCGCCCAGGAGGAAGGTTTCGTGCCATTCCCATTCGTCGCCGAAGGAGAGGTTCATGTTGTTCACGATAGTCATTGCGGCCTGCGGAATGACTTCGAAGATTCGGGCGTAGTGGAAGACGAATGCCTGTTCCCAGGTGCGGTCGGTGTCGTATTTTTCGTGGCAGGCGGAGTCTCCCTTGCAGCTCTTTTCGACGAAGTCGTAGTTGTGCCAAAGGGCTGCGCCGAGACCGTAGCTGACATAGTTGCGGGTGGGGCGCTTGTGCGCGAAATTGTCGTTCGGGTCGCCGTTGCGTTGCTCGTAGCGTTCGGCCGGGACGACAACGACGACATTCTGCTGCGGCTCCTGATAGTAGCCGTTGTTTGCATAGTTGCCGTTTTGCGGGGCGCCCTGTGCGTTGGCATTTGCAGCGGCGAGGTTTGCGAGGGCTCCCTTGACGGCCCAGTCGATGGCATAGTCCAGGTTGTCGATGGAGTTCGCCTTCTGCCTTCCGCTTCCGACAATCGTTCCGTTGTTAATTTGTTCACAGACAACGACGAAGGAACTGCCCATGGTCATGACGCTTGTACGCAGCTGGATTTCGGCTGAACTTTCGACAGGCGTGTTTCCCGTCTCGCTCACGGAGGCGCGCACGATGGACTGGACCATATTCGGTGCGTCCGGCGCAAATTCCGCTCCGGTCGGGGCGAGAACCTGGACGTTGGCGGCAAATGAAATTGCGGCGAGCGATAAAAAAGCGGCGAGAATCTTTTTCATATCTCAAATATACAAAAGAGAAAAGAACGCGCCCATTGGGTAAATGCCAACATCCTTCTGTCTGCATCATCCTGGATCCCGTCGTTCACTTCGTTCGCTCCAGGATGACATGAGCAAGGGTCTCGTCTCAGCCGATGTTCGTTCTGGGATGACGTATCTTATCTTCAACGGCCATCCCCTTCAACTAGTGAGTCTTTCACTTTTCTATGTTTTCTAGGGATGACGTTTCTACAACCGTCGACTAGTCTATGAATAAAGCCGCTATTATCGTTGCCGTTTCGATGCTCCTGAGCCGCGTGCTCGGAATTTTCCGTGAAATGCTCTTGGCGCATGCCGCGGGCGTGTCGCTCGAGAAGAACGCCCTGGACCTTGCCTTCATGATTCCGGATATCTTGAATCACGTGGTGAGCACCGGGTTCCTCTCGATTATCTTCATCCCGATTTTCACCGGATACAAGGTGGCGGGCGACGAGAAGGGCGGCTGGAAGTTCTTCAGTAACGTGCTGAACACCTTCGGGATAGCGCTCTTGATTTTGGTGGTG